>WYBG01000431.1 GCA_011526015.1 Deltaproteobacteria bacterium
AATGACAATTTACGTGCTTTTCATGTCACTCCCGCGAAAGCGGGAGTCTATAAAATATCTCAGTTCCTGGGTGCGCATACAACTGTTTTCTAATCCTTAACAGGGTTACTTTTGCGCTACTGCGATTTTTCTTTTCTTTATTTCGATACTTGACACTTGTGATCCATTGGCTTATCTTGCCCCATGTATATTACGATTGTAGAATTGCCGGAATATATAAAACGTGCTGAACGACTGCTTGATGAGGAAGAGAGAAGTGATCTGATTTATTTTTTATCGACACACCCGAAAGCGGGAGTTGTACTGCAAGGAACCGGAAGGAAAATTTAAGTAAATCGGAGCGAAATGAATTGGCAAAATTGGTAAAACTCTTGATAGCAACTTATCAAAGGAAGAAACAATGAGTGAGGTATTTGAAAGTATTAAGCAAGGATTGAAAGAAGCCATTGAATTTGCCGAAGGCAAAGATATTGGAGCAAAATTATTTAAACCTTCTGAAATTGACATAAAAGAATTACGCCAGGAAATCGGGATGACTCAAATGGAGTTTGCCGCAGCTTTTGGTATCAGTGTGGGCACATTACGTCATTGGGAAAGAGGGGATCGAACTCCCCAGGGGCCGGCGTTAGTCTTGTTAACCCTGGTTAAAAAAGATCCCAAAACAATTCTAAATGTGTTGTATAGTTAAGATGCGGATGATTTGCCGGGGGTAAACCCGGCGCATTTTAATCCCCCCGGTTTTGTATCCCGCCAGGCGATCTTTCCCCGGCGAGATCCGCCCGGGAATCTACCCACCCAACGCCGCTTTTACGAAAGCTCTCTCCGCTCGAGAGAATTCTCTTTCCTCTTACGCCGATTCACCGCAAAGACGCTAAGTCGCATTGTATATTTGCATCTTTTTGTGTTGCATTTTTAGTATATGGCTCTTAAAATTCAAGGTAAAGAGTATGCTTGAAAAAATAGAGAATGGGAAGACTATGAGTAAGGCTGAATTAGAAAAATTAATCGTGGAAGAGACGAAAGAATTGTCAACAGATATACTTGTAGAAGTTTTGGATTTTATACAGTTCATAAAAGCAAAAAAGAATAAGAGAATCAGAAGCAGATCGTTTGAAAAAAAATTGGTGAAGGAATTAACCGGTCTCAATAACATCTCCTTAGCCCATTTAGAAGAAGAATTTGCTAACTATAAAGAGCTATACCCTCGTGAACGGTAGCTATATATCTGATACAATGGCTTTAGTATTGCGACTTGAGAAACGAAAAATGGGAAAAAAGGCTAAAGCTATTTTTGAAAATGCAGAGATGGGAAATGTAAAGATATTAATTCCAGCAATGGTTTTAGCGGAGATCGGTTATTTATCGGAGAGGAATAAAATCGATACGAATCTGGGCGAGGTAAAAGATTATTGCCAGAAATATTCCTCGGTTCAGATAGAGCCAATCACAGAAAGCATAATTCATAAGAGTTTTGAAATTGAAGATATACCGGAATTGCATGATAGAATAATTGCCGGAACAGCGTATTTGAAGAATTTAGAGGTTATTACCAACGATCCCATGATGATCAATTCTGAGTATGTTTCTACCATTTGGTGAGGATGGAGAAATATCGCCTGCAACAAGGATAATTTTCCGCCGCCAACCCCGCCTTATTTTGACCATTTATTTTCACCCCGGTTTTGCTTATCTTAAAGCGTTCGCAACCGGTTTCCCGCGCCCGGTCTGCCAGGCCGGGCGGATCATATATACTAAGCGCATTTTAAAATTTCCGTTTTCTTGTTCTATAAAAAACCCCGACAGGGGTTCAACATTTGTAGCCGGCAATAGTGCCAATACAAACCGCAACCCCGGCAGGGGTTGAACCCCTTCGGGGTTCCGGCGGTTATTTGAGGTTTGTGAATTCTACAAATGTTGAACACCTCCGGTGTTCGGAAAAGAATCCTGGCTACAATGTGGCTTCATTGCCTGTAAATGGAAATTTCAACGTGCGTTTAGTATAGTGCAAAAGGCCATGAACTGAGCTTTTGGCCGATACTCGATGCTCGATACTGGCTGCCGGATCGGGCGATTTATCGAGCATCAAGCATCCGGTATCGAGCATCTTAAAAAGCTCATAATATGACCTCGCGGATCGTAGAATTCAAAATCCCGGTCAATATCCATTTATCGAAGCCAAACCGCCGCCCCATGCCCTACACCAAAGAACAAGCCTACCAGAAGATTTCCGAGCTGGTCGCCGGCTTCAAGGCCAGCGAAGCGCGGCTGCACCGCGAGGGGGAAGCGCAAATCGAGAACAATTTCATCCGCCCGCTCTTCCAGTACCTCAACTGGAATACCCGCAACGCCGGCCTGGGCGTGGCGGATTACGAATTCCTGGTGCAGAAAACCCACCGCTACGGCAAGCGCCCGGATTACATCCTGCAATTGGACCGCCAGCACCTCCTGGTGATGGACGCCAAGCAGGTGAAATACGACATGCACGACCCGCGCTGGATGAACCAGGTCTATGCCTACGCTTATTCCACCCAAAACCTCGCCCCGGCGCGCCGCATCGACTTCGCCGTCCTCACCGATTTCCAGGAATTCATCGTGTTGGACTGCACCCTCTACGCCGGGGATCCCCGGGCGGTGAGCAATTTCCGGGTGCTGGACTGGCGCTGCGAGGATTACCTGGCGCAGTTCGATACCCTCTGGGAGCTTTTCGAGCGGGAAAACCTGCGCGCAGCCGCCCGCTCCCGCGCCGCGGGGCCGCCCGCGGGCCTGTGGGCGCGCGCCCTCTCCCCCCGCAAGGTAAAAGCCAACCGCCTCCCCCCGGATAAAACCTTCTTGGCGGAAATGGACGACGACAAAACCGGCTGGCGGGTGCGCCTGGCCAAAGACATGAAGAAGCACAACCCCGAAGCCGGGGGCGCGCTCATTACCGCGGCGGTGCAGCTGCTCATCGACCGGCTCATCTTCGTCAAGGCGCTCTCGGACCGGGAGATCGAACAGGATTACCTGGCCAAATTGGCCGAGACCGTGGAGCGCGACGGGCTTTCCGAGAGCGCTGCCGGCTGGTTCCGCGCCTGCCGGGCCATTTTCGAGAAGCTGAACGACTTCTACAACGGCAGCATCTTCGAGCGCCGCCCGGAGTTGGAGGCGGTAGCGGTCTCCAACAAGGTGGTGCGGGAGATCATCCGCGCCCTGCAGCCCGAGAACTCCCCCTACAACTTTGCCGCCCTGCCGGTGGAAATTTTGGGCACCATTTACGAGCGCTTCCTGGGCCGGGTGGTGCGCAGCACCGACAAACGGGTGTACATCGAAGACAAGCCGGAGGTGCGCAAGGCCGGGGGAGTGTATTACACCCCGCAATACATCGTGGATTACATTGTGCGCCACACCGTGGGCAAACTTTTGGAAGCGTGCAGCGCCCCGGAGGAAGTTGCGAAGCTGCGCATCCTCGACCCCGCCTGCGGCTCCGGCTCCTTTTTATTGGGAGCGTACGCGGCGCTGCTCGACTGGCATCTCGCTTATTATCGCGCCAAATCCCGACCGGGTAAACAGGATCGCGCCGCCGCGTACCAGGACGCCGACGGGCAGGTGCGCCTGACCGCCCGGCTGAAGCGCCAGATTCTGCTCAACAACCTCTTCGGGGTGGATATCGACCCCCAGGCGGTGGAGGTGACCCGCTTTTCCCTCTCCCTGAAGGCCCTGGAAGACACCCGCCGGGAGGAGTTGGACGAGGAGCGCAGCCTCTTCCGCCAGAGTGTGCTGCCGGATTTGAGCCGCAACATCCGCTGCGGGAACAGTTTGATCGCGCCGGACTATTTCAGCGGAATGTTCCCGGACGCGCAGGAGATGCTGCGGGTGAACCCCTTCGACTGGCAGGAAGCGTTCCCGCAGGTATTTTCGGAGAGCGGGGGGTTCGATGCGGTGATTGGGAATCCGCCGTATATTCGCATTCAAATCTTGCAGGAAAGCGGCCCGGGGCAAGTCGCTTATTTGAAGCACAGCTACCGCGCCGCCGCTTCCGGGAATTATGACATTTACGTGGTGTTCGTGGAAAAGGGACTGGGCCTGCTGAACGAGCGGGGGCGGTTGGGGTACATTTTGCCCAGTAAATTTTTCGCTACAGATTATGGCGAAAACTTGCGCCGATTAATCGCTGAACGCAAAGCACTTTCAACCGTTGTTGATTTCGGGCACTCACAGATTTTTGAGAAAGCAACAACTTACACTTGCCTTCTATTTCTGTCGGGAACTCCAACTGCTTCCGTCTTTTATTACAAACCTGAAAATCCGACAGAGCTTGCCTCAGGGAAAGATTCATTTACGAGAATAGAGAGCAGCGCTTTTTCAGCAGATCCCTGGTCATTTTCTTCTGATCTTGAAAAAGACATTAATCAAAAATTATTGACATGCTCCATTCCCTTGAGTGAATTACCAGCGAGAATTGGACGTGGTTCAAGTTCCGGTTCTGATGACATTTTCATGCTTCAGAGGCAAAATAACATGCTTTTTACACGTGAAGGTGAGCGGATTGAAATCGAATCTGAGATATTGCGAATTCCAATCTATGCAACCGATTATGGACGTTATCGTTTTGAACCCAAATCAAATGAATTGATTATCTTCCCATATAATGTATTCTCGGATGGATACGAACTAAAAACTGAACATGAAATGAAGGAACGTTTTCCTAAAGCTTACAAATATTTGTCAAGCCGAAAAAAGAAACTTGAGGTACGCAAGCAATACAAAGCCTGGTATGGTTTTAGCGCCCCGAGAAATCTTGATGTTCATGATACTGCCCAAATGCTTGTTCCTCTTCTGGCCGATAGAGGACTTTATTCTCAACTACCAGAAAATACTACAAATTTTTGTCTGATGGCTAGCGGAGGATTCAGTATAACAATTGACTCTTCGAACCAGATTTCACCCAAATACGTTTTAGGACTTTTAAATTCCTCTCTCCTATTTTGGCGATTGCGCTCAATCAGTAATATCTTTAGGGGTGGTTGGATCACTTGTACAAAACAGTATGTCGAAACCCTCCCCATCCGCACCATCAATTTTTCCGACCCCGCAGACAAAGCCCGGCACGATCAACTAACGCAGTTGGTGGAATCCATGTTAGCCCTGCACCGGCACAAAGCTGCCGCTCCCACCCAAAGCGAGCAGGAGCTGTTCCAGCGCCAGATCGAGGCCACGGACCGGCAAATCGACGCCCTGGTGTACCGGCTCTACGGGCTGACCGAAGCGGAAATCGCCATCGTGGAGGAGAGCCTGAAGCGCCCCTGAGCGCGGGAGCATGCGCCGGGCGGGAGGGAATGGGCAATTTCAAGTTCAGCTCCCCCGTTGGCGTCAAACTAAAAGGGCGCATGCCAAATTGCACTGAATTGGCCGATTTACTCAACACCCCGGCATTCCGGGGCGGCAATCTATAATTATTTCGCTTCAGATTGCCTCGCTTCAGTGAGCAGTACTCCGAAAATATGCAATTGGCCATGCGCCCACCCCGCACGGTTTTAAACCACTCGCTCTACTAAATAATCCATAATCTGATCCTGCGAGATGCGCTCCTGCGCCATGCTGTCGCGGTTGCGCACCGTGACGCTGCCGTCTTGCAGGGTTTGCGAATCCACGGTAAAGCAGTAGGGGGTGCCGATCTCATCCTGGCGGCGGTAGCGCCGGCCCACCGCGCCGGCCTCGTCGTAAAATACCCGGAACTGCTTGCGCAGCCCGTTGACGATGTTGTGGGCGATCTCCGGCATACCGTCCTTTTTCACCAACGGGAAAATCGCCGCCTTCATGGGCGCGATGCGGGGATCGAAGCGCAGCAACACCCGGGTCTCCCCGGCGGCTTCGTCTTCGTCGTAAGCGTCGGCCAGGGTGGTGAGCATCAGGCGATCCACCCCGGTGGAGGTTTCGATCACGTAGGGAAGGTAGCGTTCGTTGGCTTCCTGGTCGAAATACTGGAGATTCTTCTTGGAATATTCCTGGTGGCGGCCCAGGTCGAAATCGGTGCGGTTGTGGATGCCCTCGATCTCCTGCCAGCCGAAGGGGAATTTATACTGGATGTCGAAGGCCGCCTTGGCGTAGTGCGCCAACTCTTTCTCGCCGTGCTGGTGGAACTCCAGATTCTCCTTGCGGATGCCTAAACGTTCATACCATTTCAGGCGCTCTTCTTTCCAGAACTCGAACCACTGCTCGTCGCTGCCCGGCTTCACGAAATATTGCATCTCCATCTGCTCAAACTCCCGCATCCGGAAGATGAAATTGCCGGGAGTGATCTCGTTGCGGAAGGCTTTGCCGATCTGCGCGATCCCGAAGGGCAGTTTCTGGCGCGAGGCTTCCCGGACGTTGTGGAAGTTCACGTAAATTCCCTGGGCGGTTTCCGGGCGCAGGTACACGATGCTGGCGGCGTCTTCCACCGGCCCCATGTAGGTTTTGAACATCAAGTTGAACATGCGCGGCTCGGTCAGTTCCCCGCCGCAGTTGGGGCAGCCCCGACTGGCGTCGATTTGATCGGCGCGGAAACGCATCTTGCACTTTTTGCAGTCCACCAGCGGATCGGTAAACCCTTCCACGTGGCCGGAGGCTTCCCACACCCGCGGGTGCATGAGGATGCTGGCGTCTACCCCTTCGACGTCGTCGCGCTCGTACACCAGGGACTTCCACCACAATTCCTTGATATTCTTTTTCAGTTCCACCCCCATGGGGCCGTAGTCGTAGCAGCTATTGATCCCGCCGTACACCTCGCTGCTCTGGAAAATGAAGCCCCGCCGCTTGCAGAGCGATACCAGTCTATCCATGCGATCGTTGGTTTGCTGAGCCAATGTTGTTGCACCTCGTTTGTGTTTTTGTTAAAGAAACGTAAAGCGTAATGCGTAAAACGTAAAGCGTAATGCGTAAAACGTAAAGCGTAACTCGTGATAGAGGTTGCGTATTGCGCCTGCCTGCCACGCATTCAGGCAGGTATTTCGTATTGCGTATTGCGTATTCCGTTATTCTTACGCATTACGCATTACGTTTTACGCCCCCATAATTTAAGCGCCTAATTTAAAGCGATTTTTCCAAAATCACATATACCATTTCAAAGATTTTAGCTCCAGGGGGATTTCGGTATGGTGCGCCAGATGCCCTAACAGCACTTCGGTCAGCTCCGGCGGGAGGGTTTGCGCTTCCGGCTTCACGATCTGCGCCAGGGCAGAGACTTCCGCCTGCGAGATCGCCGCCAGCGTTTTCCACTGCGCCGGGTCGAGCTCCAGCCCCATCCCGCCGCGCCGCCCGCGGCACTCCCCGCACAAAAGCCCGCCCTGCCGGTAATCCAACAGAACCGGGAACGCTTCCGGCGCTTTCCCACAGTGCAGGCAGTGGTGGAGCGCCCCTTCGAATCCCAGCACCCGGGTCGCCCGGATCAAAAAATGCCATAAATACATCCCCGGATTGGAAAGATTTTCCGAATTCAACGCCGCCAGCCACTCCGTTAGATAGTGAAAGAAGGGCTGCACCGGCTCGTGGGTGGAGAACAGCTTCTTGAGCACTTCCAGGACGGCAAAGCCCAGCGTGGTTTTGTGCAAATCTTCCCGGATATTCAAATAGGAATCCAACAGCGAGGCGGAAGTGAGAATTTGCAGTCCCCGGCTTTGCCGGGTGGAGATGATCGCCTCGATGCGGTTTAGCGCCTCCAGCGCTCCCCGGAAGGGGCTTTTGGGGCGAAAAGCGCCTTTGGCAATAATTTTGAGATACCCCGCCTCGGCGGTGTAGAGGTGCACGATTTTGCTGGATTCCTGCCAGCGCATGGCATAGAGAACCAGCGCTTCGGTTTTGAGGATCGGTTCCATGGCGTATCACCCTGTGCTATCATCCGGCTTATGAGAATTTGAAAAGATGAACCGGAGAATGGGAGAGCGGGAGAAACGGAGACTTGCATCTCCCCTTCTCCGTGTCTCCCACTCTCCGGTTCACAGCATTGGTAATTCTCAGAGGTCACGTGATAGTACACCTATCACCCCGGCAGAACGTACCTGAGGGAAAAAGAGAGCAGGGTAAAGTAGATCAGCAAGCCGATTACGTCGTTAAAGGTCGCCACAAACGGGCCGGTGGCCAGCGCCGGATCGACGTTCATTTTTTTGAAAAAAAACGGAATCACCGCCCCGAATAACGAGGCGTTGATGATGATAATGATCAGGGTGCTGGCCAATACCAGCCCGAACTTGCTGTCGTTTTGCCAGAAATTCACCACCGTAAAAATTAAGGCGGCGATGACGAAGCCGGTAACCAGGGCGGTGCGAATTTCCCGGAAGAGCCGCCGGCGGATATCCCGGGGATTGATTTCCCCGGTGGCCAGCCCGCGAACCACAATAATGCTGGACTGGGTGCCGGAGCTTCCCCCCATGGCCATGACCACGGGAATGAAAAAGGCGGAAGCGAGGATTTGATCGATGGTGGCGGAAAAAGAGGCCATGATCAGGGCGGAAACCATCTCCCCGAAAAAAGAAATGATCAGCCAGGGCAGCCGCGCCCGGGCGA
>WYBG01000432.1 GCA_011526015.1 Deltaproteobacteria bacterium
TCAAAAACAATTCCCTGGTAGCCAATGCCAGTGTTTCCACCGGAGTGCCGCCGGAGTGGGGATTCCAGGATTATTATAAAATTGAGGGGAAAGAATCGGAGACCTTTGATCTCATCTCCTACATGACCGATGAGGATTTCCTCTCGACGCTGGGGATTGAGATCGTGGAAGGGCGGGGATTCTCAAAAGACTTTTCCACGGAGGCCGCCAGCGTAATTCTGAACGAAAGCGCCGTAAAGCAATACGGCTGGGAAGAAGCAATCGGAAAGAAAATCACCTACCCCGGCAGCGGAGAATTTCAGGTAATTGGGGTGATGAAAGATTTCAATTTCGCTACCCTGCACTCCCCGGTGCTGCCGTTTGCCTTGTTTCATTCCGCCTCAAAGTCCTACCAAATTCCCGCTTCTTACATCATCGTGCGCCTGAAGCCGGGTGATTTGGAGAGCGCCATAACCATGCTGAAAGCGGAATGGAATGCCGTTGCCCCGGGCGTTCCTTTTGAGTATTCCTTTTTGGATGACAACCTGGATGCTCAGTACCGCGCCGAAAAACGCCTGGGCAAAAATTTCCTGGTCTTTAGCGGTCTGGCAATTTTTGTCGCCTGCCTGGGGCTGCTGGGGCTGGCTTCGTTTACTGCGGAAGCGCGCACCAAAGAGATCGGCATCCGCAAAGTGCTCGGCGCATCGGTTGGCGGGATTGCCGGGATGCTTTCCAAAGAATTTACCAGGTGGGTATTGTTCGCCAATTTTATCGCCTGGCCTATTGCCTGGTATGCGATGAGGATATGGCTGGAGAATTTTGCCTACCGGATTGACATCGGCTGGTGGGAATTTGTCCTGGCCGGGGGCCTGGCGCTGGGGGTTGCCTTGTTGACGGTGAGCTGCCAGGCGCTAAAGACGGCGCTGGCGAATCCGGTGGAAGCGTTGAGGTATGAGTGAGGATTATTGCGGATTCCCCAAAAGGGCAGGTCGGATCGGTGATTGAGGATTGGAATACCCAATACCATAATGATAGGGAGTTGGCTTTTTTATGAAGGACCCTGAACCTCCCGGAGGTTTGAAACCTACGGGAGGTTAGTTTCGCTAAAACACCTGAGAACATGAACACCTGAACACAATTTAAACCCGAAGCTTATAGCGTAGAGGAGTCCTATGAAAAGCATTCTGTTTATTGTAATGGCGATGATTCCAATCATCCCCGCAATTGTTGCCGGGGAAGAAAATACGCCGTCTGCGCAGACGGCGGCGTTTGTAAATGTCAATGTTATTCCCATGGATTCCGAGCGGGTGCTGGAAAACCAGACCGTGCTCGTCAAAGACGGGATGATTGACCAAATCGGCGCGGCGGATCAGGTAAGCGTTCCCGGCGACGCGCTGCGCATCGACGGGCGCGGCAAGTACCTGCTCCCGGGGCTGGCGGAAATGCACGGCCACCTGCCCTCTCCCAATGTCACCCCGGAAGAGGTAGATAACACCCTTTTTCTCTATGTCGCCTACGGCGTCACCATCGTGCGGGGGATGTTCGGGTTTCCCAATCACATCGAGCTGCGGGAAAAGGTCGCCGGGGGAGAGATTTTAGGTCCCACCCTGATCGTTGCCAGCCCGGCACTGGGCGGATTCTCCGTGGCCGGGGCGGAGGACGCGGCGCAAAAGGTGCGGCAGTTCAAAGAAGCGGGATTCGATCTCATCAAAGTACACGAGGGGTTGTCCCCGGAAGCTTACCGGGCGATTGCCGCCGCCGCGCAGGAAGCGGGCATCCCCTTCGCCGGGCACGTCAGCGATAATCTCAGCCTCTACGAGGCGCTGAACGCCGGGCAATCCACCATCGACCACCTGGATAATTACCTCGAAGCGTTGGAAGCGGAAGATTCGCCAATTAAAAACGCCGATCCGCAAACCCGGCAGCAGAAATTGATTTATCACATCGATGAAAGCAAAATTCCCCAAACCGTAAGCGCCACGGTAAAATCCGGGGTGTGGATGGTTCCCACCATGTCGCTGTGGGAGGTATTTTATGGCAAGGAGAGCCTGGAAACCCTGCGCCGCCGCCCGGAAGTGCAATATGTGCCGGCCTTTTTTGAGTTGCAATGGAGCCAGCAGAGCGAGCCGATTCTCCAGGGAAATCCCGATCCGGAGGGCAACCGGCGGGTATTGGCGATGCGAAACAAAATCCTGAAAGCGTTACACGACGGCGGGGCAAAAATGATGCTCGGCTCCGATTCTCCGCAGCTTTTCAGCGTGCCGGGGTTTTCCATCCACCGGGAGATGCAGGCCATGGCCGCGGCGGGAATGACCCCCTACCAGGTGCTGGCGACCGGCACGCGCAACGTGGCGGAATATTTCGGGAAAAGCGCGGAGTTCGGTACGGTGGCGGCGGGCCGGCGGGCGGATTTGATCCTGGCCGGCGGAAATCCCCTGCAAGACCTTGCCAACCTGCAAAATCGCGCCGGGGTAATGGTGCGCGGCAAATGGCTGCCGCAACCGGAAATCCAACAGCGCCTGGATAAAATTGCCGCGGCTTACCGGGCGGAAGAGAGCGCGGTGAATCAAATCGTAGAGAATGGGTTTACGGAAGCGGTGCGCATCCATAACCGGATTTTGAACAGCGAGCCGGAAGCGCCGGCGCTCAGCGCCAATGCGGTCAATTTGCTGGCCGCCCGCCTGGATCAGCAGTTTGCCGCGCTGGTTTTGGAATGGGGGGCGGATAAGGGCGTGCAGGCGTTTCAGCAGATTCGCAAAGAGAATCCCGCGGCGGTGGTGTTCAGCGAATTCAGCGTGAACGGATTGGGGTATTTATTGCTGAGCCGGAACCGGCTGCAGGAGGCCATTACGGTGTTCAAGCTGAACGTGGAGGCTTATCCCAATTCCTTCAACGTATATGACAGCTTAGGAGAAGCCTACATGCGCAACGGGGATAAAGAACCGGCCATCGCCAATTACCAAAAATCCCTGGAATTGAACCCCGACAACCAGAACGGGAAGGATATGCTGAAGCGGCTGGAGAATATGTAATCTGGCTTCGCCGTCA
>WYBG01000433.1 GCA_011526015.1 Deltaproteobacteria bacterium
AACCACATTGGAGTGGATCGTGTGCTCTCGAGAAATCTCCCCCACGGTCTTCTCTCCGGTTAAAACAGATATAACAACCTGCGCTTTAAACTCCGAAGTAAAATCTCTCCGCCTGGCCATTGACAGTCTCCTTCCTTAGCGATAAGATAATCAACTAAGAGGACTGTCCAAAATTACCCGACCACTTCAAAGACCGCGCCGGCATTGACCGCTTCAAAACGACCCTTCAAGAGAAACAGGACGAGCTGATGGGCAGTAATGGCTACGAGCGCGTGGCCGATGCGCAACTTAATGCCTTCTCGGATTACGTTGTGCAGGATATGGAGCAGGCCGATAAATCCATAACCATCAGCCTTGTTGCGGCGCTCTTGATCGTTATCATTATAATCCTCCTTGTGTAGGACTTCTTATGAAAAGAACATTCTCGGCTTTCGGCATTCAAAGTATCCACAACCTACCTTTCACGAGCGCCAGGCATGCGTACTCGATTTTCTTTGGGGGCGTCGGCTGGGCGGCGCTCGTGTTAGTTCTCTTTTCGTGCAGCTCCATTCCGCTTGCGCAGCGGGAAACTCCCCCCGGGGAGGGGAGCGCGCCCCCACCAGGTTACTCAGTGGTATTCATAATCCACGGCGACGGCGACTACCTCTATCACGGCCCCGACGGCCATGCGCGCAGGGCGGACGAGGAGGCCCTCGCGGGAGCAACTATGGTGGCGGAACGAAATCCGCAAGCCGAGGTGTTCATTTTTCACGAAAAACGCAGGAAGCACACTTTGCTCTTCTTTCCACGCCGTGATGGAAAATTCTATTACTACCGGCGCGGGCGGCTGCTCGCCAAAGAATCGTACTGGCGCGATCAGGGAGCATCGCGCTTCGATCCCGAAGTGGAACTCTATCACCGATTCCGCGCCGGAGAACAAGCTCAGACGGTGAAATTGTTCCTCTACTTCGGTCACGAAATCCCTGAATTCGGCGGCGCGGGCTACGATGCCTCGTACTCGCGCCGAACGTTCACGGTAGATGATCTTGCCGGCGGATTGCAACGCATCACCGGTGATTCCACGAAGTTCGATCTCATCGTGCTCTCCACCTGTTTCAACGGCACTCCTCACACCATTGCTGCGCTGGCTCCCTACGCGCGAACCATCGTCGCTTCTCCGGACAATCTTCACCTCTCTTATTTCGATCTCCATCCATTTGAGCGGTTGGATGTTGGTTTGCAAGACGGAGATATGGCTGCGTTTGCGAAAAATTTTGCACGCCAGGCCTTCGACCGGCTGACAGAAAATATTCAGACCGCGGTCACGGTTGCGGTGTACGATGTGGATCGTGTGCAGGGATACTTGCACTCCGTCAGCAGTGTCTATAATCATACCTTGACTACATTGGAGGGGCAAAAACCGGGCTCCTTCGAGCATTACGATTGCGCCGAAGACTCCGCGTATGCGCTGCCGGGGATGAGCGAGGGGGTAGATGTCTTCTATCGCCCGCCGCGCTTCGGGCGCTCCAAGCACAAACAGAACCATTCCGGATGGGAATGCCGGAGGCTTTTGCAGTGATCCATATCTCAACCTGTGTACCCGACTCTCTCGTTATTCTTCGGCTTTATTTTGAATAGTGCATAGCAATCGATCAATCACATAACCAAGGGAGCGTCAGAGGGTATCTATGAAAATCAAAATCAAAGTTAAAATAAAAGCATTTACAAAAGTGAAACATCCAGCCATGTCAACGAACCTACCGGAGAGTCGCTTTTTTGGGCGTCCTACAACAAGTAATTTTAACCATAAGAGAGGAGGTGAATAAATATGAACGATAAATGGGAATTCTACAAAGACGCCGAAAATCAATGGCGTTGGCGACGCACTGCCCCGAACGGCAATATTGTCGGAGCATCGACAGAAGGTTATGCGAATAAAGCCGATTGCGAAGGGAATGCACGTCGTAACGGATGGAAGGGTTAATCGTCAACCTCTCCGTATATATTCTGCCAAAAGCAGGAAATACAGATATGGGAGTGAACCGAGTTCCTCCGGGTGGACTGGCGGCGGCACATATCTGCGGCAACTTATAATTTCAAGAAAGAGGTAAGAATAATGATACAAAAAGATTTGAACGCAGAAAATAAGGAAATAAAGAGCATGGCGTACGAGCTCTACCAGGAGCATGGCTTTAAGGACGGTAACGATTTTGTTGATTGGCTGGAGGCGGAAAAGCAACTGGGAGAACAGTCCAGATTAAAGCGCAATAAACAGATGAAGAATATTCTTTTTACTATTGTGGGAATATTGTGCGCTATCGTGGCGATCCTGTTGATTATGCTGTTTAAGAAAAACCCTCAAGCGCAACTGTCCGAAAAGAGCCTGTCTGAGTTGAAGGTGATGGTGCTTGTGCTGGACCCGAAGGATGATGAGAAAGTAGCCGTCTTCGGGGACACCCATTTCGGTTTCGGTGAATCAATCCTCAGCCAGGAAGCGAAGACGCTGCTGGATAAAGATGTGCAGGTCCTGAAGGAAAACCCGCAAACAAACGTCCGTATGGCAGGATACACTTCTGCCAAAGGCTCGGAAGACGTCAATCAAGAATTGAGCGAAAAAAGAGCAAATGCAGTGAGGGACTACCTGATCGAAGAAGGTATTGCGCCGGAGAGAATCACTGTGATCGGATATGGCAGGACAAGACCGGCCGTGTATGAAGTGACGCCCGGTGACATTGACTCAAAGGAAGCGCTGGCTAACATGCGCGTTCTTTTTGAAGTTGTCGTGGAATAAGACGATAGCGCGTCCCGGTTCGACCGGAAAAGGAATTTAGGGTATATATTAATAACTCTCAAATCTAAGTGGACAGAAAGGAGTGTAATTCCCAATGAAACCAATCATGCTTATCGGGCTCGTTCTCATCGTGCTCGGTATCGGGGCGCTCGCCTACCAGGGCTTTACCTACACCAGCCGCGAGAAGATCGTCGATATTGGCCCCTTCCAGGCCAGCGCCGACACTGAGAAGACCATCCCGCTGCCGCCCATTGTAGGTGGAGTAGCGATCGCCTGCGGAGTTGGCCTGGTCATCCTCGGGCGCAAGAAGCCGTAATCCGGCTTAGCGGCGCCTGACAACCTGAAAAAATTAGAAAGGAGATGAAAGCCGGCGCAATAAAATCATCAACCCGGACCGCCAGACCGCATCGGTTTGATATCGAATAAACCCGAAATGCGGGAATTGGCGGCGCCATAAATCAATATACACTTAACAAAAATCTAGGAGATAGTTATGTTTCAGAAACAAAGATTCTTTAATTTTGCCCTTATAATCGCTATAGCGTGCATCACCACTTTATTTGTGGCAAATGCAGCGGGGCAAGAAGTAAAAACCGCGCTTTTCAAGGAAGCCAACACTGCGCTGCAAGCAGCGAGAAATGCCCAGGCGGATGTCCTGGCGCCCAAAAATTTTGACGAAGCGATGAAGCGCTATCAAAAGGCCGAAGCGGATCTTAAACAGGGGAAAAACCTGGACGACATTCGCAAAAACCTTCGTGAATCGACCGCTTATTTCCATAAAGCCATAGACGCCACGAAGCTGGCCGAAGTCACCTTCCCGAATTCGATGAAAGCGCGCAGGGATGCGCAAACCACCGAGTCGGCCCGGTTTTCATCGGAGCTCTGGACGGAAGCTGAAAAGAAATTCAACGAAGCTGCCGGCAAACTCGAGGATGGGGACCTCAATGAGGCCAAAAAGAAAGCAGGCGAGGCAGAAAAGCTATACCGCCAGGCCGAGCTTGAGTCGATTAAAACCAATTATCTGCAGGGAACCCGGGAATTGTTGAAACAGGCGGAGCAGCTTAAGGTCAAAGACTACGCCCCCAAAACCCTGCTTAATGCCCAGCAGCTTATCCAGCAGGCCGAAAAAGAGTTGAATGAGAATCGCTACGATACCGACGTGGCGCGCGGCCTGGCGCAGCGAGCCAACTATGAGGCCAAACATGCCATTTATCTGGCAAAAGCCATCAAGCAGATGAAAGACAAAGATCATAGCTGGGAAGACCTGATGCTGGCCTCGGAGAAACCCTTGCAGCAGATTGCCGAGAAAACCGGCCGGGTCGCTTCGTTCGATGCCGGTCTTGGCAAACCGACCGACGAAATCATCGCTTACGTCACCGATAACCAGGATAGAGTGGAAAGTTTAAGCCGGGATTTGGACTGGTACCAACAGGAAAACGCCCTGTTAGAGCGGCAGTTGGGTAGCGAGGAGCAAGAAAAATCCGCGTTGGCGCAGCAGGTCGCTAAACAAGCTAAAACACGCGAGCTATTTGCCAACGTGGAACAATCATTCAGCCGCGAAGAAGCCAGGGTGTTGCGGGAGGGTAACGACATCATTCTCCGCCTGGTCGGGCTGAATTTCCCCAGCGCCGGGGCGACTATCGAGCAACAATCCTTTGGGTTGCTGACCAAAGTGCGCGATGCCGTCAACCTTTTCCCGGAATGTACCGTCTCCGTTCTGGGCTACACGGATTCGTACGGCGGCGATGAGCAGAATTTGCAATTGTCAAAAGAGCGCGCCGAAGCAGTAAAACAATATCTTTTGGCTAACACTAATCTCAATGCTTCCCGGATTGAAGTGATCGGTTACGGCGAAAGCAAACCGATTGCCAGCAACGAGATCGCCACAGGCCGCGCCGCCAACCGGCGTGTTGAGGTTGTTATTCATCCCTGGACGGCGAGTGGAACCTTGTAAGATGCTTCTCGATATAGCGAGGGCGCGGCCATACTAATACCGTAACCTCCCAGGGAGACGGGCTCCGTTTCGAATCTGCAAAAGTATCGAAACGGAGCCTGATTATTTAACCACATCGGAAAAATGCCCATAACAGTACTAGTACTTTTCCCTTCCGGAAGCAGATTAGGGTCCATTATCGAATTAGTACTTTCTATAGACCATTTTTGAGCCTTTCGGTCTATTGTATCTCCGTTTTGAGTTGTCCATATTGAAACTGTCCATTTGAATAGTAGTCGAATTAACCATCGGAGCACTTTTGGCCGGGTTTTATTCCATGCTGCGGATCCCATAACGGGGGAACTTACGGACAGGGCGTCCGGACGGTTGTTCAGAAAGAAAAACAATGCATGCGAAAATCAAAGTGTTCTTATCGAGCCGGCCAAAGCTGCTGTCGGAAGTAATCCGGAACCTGATCGAGCGCCAGCCGGACATGGTGGTGATGGGTGAAGTGATCGACCCTCTTCAACTCTTGCTTGCCTCCAGGCAAACAGCGGTGGATGCGGTCATCATTACGCCGCTCAACGCAAAAGGGGAGCCCAAAATATGCCAGCAATTGCTGGCGGAACATCCGCGGCTAAAAATCGTGACGCTCTCGGCAAATGGTGAAGCTGCTTACCTGTACCAATCGGGTGTACCCAGGTTTTGCATCGATGAACCTTCCGGGCAGTCCATTCTTGGCGCTATCCGGGAGGCCCTGCGGTAGATCACTGGTTATTTTGGAGAAGCAGGTATTGCGTGAAAGTGCCTAAACGAAAGGAACCATAAAATGGGCGATAAAGGCAAGAAAGATCGGGAAAAAAACAAAAAGCAAAAAACAAAGAAGAAGGATGACAAAGCTAAAAAGGCGCAAAAGAAACAGGAAAAAGATCAGAAAGATGCGCCTTTCAGATCGTAGCGATTGCCCTTCTTGCGGTTGCCGGTCACTGGCGTTGCACCAGTTGCCGGTAACCAGGGACCAGCCCCGAAGAGACAGATTCCCCCAAAGTATAACTCTTAACCGTGTCTTATCACGTAGTCTTTGACAATTCTGGGTTTGCCGGCTTATCGGTGTTTGCAGGGTTCGTTCCCGAAGTTCCCCCCCGGGGAGGGGACAGGGGCTTCGTCGTGAGCTCAGCCGAACGGTGGGTTCTGCGGTTTCCAGGCTGGCTCAACGCCGGGGGGTTTTCTCAGGGCTGTGCTCCTTGACCCGCCCCTATTTCCCCATCCTGGGAGGGGATTAAGGGGTGGGTAACTCCCAGGAGGGGAATTGGAGCCGCCCCCTACTTGATACTCGCCAAAATTGTCAAAGACCACGTGATAGTACACGCTTTACCCAAATAAAACCGGTGGTGGTTAATTTTTAATTTCTGAAGGATTGGTTGCCACTACAAAAAAACATCCGGGAATTTTGGATAAAAGCATAGTTTGAAATAAAACAGGAGTTCATCATGATCTTCATCTTCGCATTACTCATTAGCATAGCCGCCTTTTTTGTATGGCGCAATGCCGCGGGGAAGGTAAAGCAAAACAACCCCGTATTCCGGTCCGTTGGCGCCGGGAGCCTGCTCGCCATGGGGGTGTTCGGAATTATTGCGCTGATTCAGTGCTTCACGCAGGTTCCCGCGGGGCACGTTGGCGTGGTGGATTTTTTCGGTATTGTGTCAGAGAGGACGCTTCCGGCCGGAATCAATATGGTAAATCCGCTGGCGCGGGTCATCAAATTCTCCATCCAGACCAAAGAACATAAGGAAACAATG
>WYBG01000434.1 GCA_011526015.1 Deltaproteobacteria bacterium
AATACCTGCGGGGACAAGCTTTAGCGGGAATCCAGGAAAAATCAAGCCTATGGATGCCCGATTACTACATTCGGGCATGACAAATTACGCTAAATTCGCTGTTTTTAAAAAAGTGCACGGTAACAAACATGGTTTAAGAGTGATTGAACGATACAGGGCGATATTGGAAAATTTAACAATTCAACAATTCAACAATTTAACCATGTAACCATAGAACCATTCACCCAGCCTGTCATCCAATAATCCCAAACTCCAATACCCTCATCCCATGACCCAACTCCAACAGAAACTCACCCGCTTCGATCTCACCCTGATCGCCATCGGTTCCACCATCGGTTCCGGGATTTTCCTCACCCCCTCGGGAATTGCGCAAAAACTTCCCTCGGTAGAGTTGATTCTGTTCGTGTGGCTGATCGGGGGGTTGCTGGCCCTCTGCGGCGGATTAACCTTCGCGGAATTGGGCGCGATGATGCCCCGCGCCGGGGGCGTGTACGTCTTCCTCAACGAGGCCTACGGCGGGCTGGCGGGATTTCTCTACGGCTGGGCCTACTTTTTGGTGGTGAATACCGGGGCGCTGGCGGCGCTGAGCATCGCCTTTGCCACCTATTTGGGCTTTTTCGTGCCCCTGTCGCCGCTGGAGATCAAACTGGCCGCCATCCTGGGATTGCTGGTGTTAACTGCGATCAATTATTTCGGGGTTAAACCGGGGGGAATTTTTGCGGATATCTTTACGCTCCTGAAGGTCCTGGGGATTATCGGCATCATTGCCGCTGGATTCTTTCTCGGCTCGGCCGGCTCGCTATCTGCTGTTGCGCCGCTGCAAATGCCCACCAACCTCGGCGGCGCACTGGCTGCGGCCATGGTCGGGGTGCTGTGGTCCTACGGGGGCTGGCAGCACGCCACCTACGTGGCCGGGGAAGCGAAAGAGCCGAAGCGCAGCATCCCCTTTGCCCTGATCCTGGGAACCCTGCTGGTCTCGATCCTCTATATCCTCACCAACCTCGCCTACCTTTTATTGCTGCCGTTGGATGCTATTGCCGGCTCGCAGCGGGTGGCCGCGGACGCCATCCAGGGCGCCGTGGGGCCGCTGGGCGCTACCCTGGTCTCCCTGGCGATTTTCATCTCCGTGTTCGGCACCGCGGGCATTTATACCATGACCGCGCCGCGAATTTACTACGCCATGGCCCGCGACGGGGTCTTCTTTAAAAGGGTAGCGGAAGTTCACCCCAAATACAAAGCGCCCACCTTCGCCATCCTCTCCCAAACCGCCTGGGCAATTCTCCTGATCCTTAGCGGCACTTTTTACGAATTGATCACCTACGTGGCTTTCACGGACTGGATTTTCTTCGCCCTGGCGGGGGCCAGCGTATTTTTGTTCCGCAAACGCCGGCCGCAGGCGGAGCGGCCATACAAAACCCTGGGATACCCCTTTACCTCGCTCTTTTTTGTGGCGATTTCCACATGGTTTGTGCTCAATACGCTAATAAACGCACCGGCGCAGGCCCTGGCGGGGTTGGGATTTTTGGCGTTAGGCGTGCCGGTGTATTATCTCTGGAAGAAAGCGGGGAAGGGGGCAGAGCGGGGGTAATGGATGAGTGAGGTGCTGGATTAATGGATTGGTGGATTGGTGGATTTATGGCGCCTGATTCCCTGGCCACTGCCCATTAGCGCCGGGGCGGTCGCCTTGCGTCTGCAAAATAATGTCCTTCCTTGACATTTTTACCTCAATACGCTACATTCCCCTGCCTTTAATGCGTTAACATTCCTTAGTTTAGACTTTCTTATGGGAACGGAAGATGAATTCCGCAGGAAATGGTTTTCCTAAGAGCGCACTTGTCCGGATATCTGCTATCTTGATCAGCCTTTGGCTATGCACCGGCTGCGGCCCCAAAACCGCCGAAACGCATTACGCCAAAGGACTCAAACTCTATAAAGAGCGGAAATACGAAAAAGCGATCCGGGAATTGCAGGCTTCAATCGGCTTGAATCCCGGGCTTGAAAACGCCTACAGAAAATTAGCGGCCTGTTACCTGGAGAGCGGGGACGGGGAGAGAGCGGTACAGTATTTTGAGCAAATATCCCAAATGAATCCCGGTTTATCATACCCGCATTACGCCCTGGGGCTGGTTTTTGCGGAGCGGAAGGCTTATGAAAAGGCGCTGGAGCAATGCCAGCTTGCCTGCCGGGGAGAACCCCAATTTGCCGCCCTGTACAGCGCGTTCTCGGAAACCGCGTTCCAGGCAGATGAGCTGGAATTGTCGGAAAGTTTCCTCTATGAACGCCTCCGGGTTAATCCCACCGATGCTTACTCGCTCTACGGTCTGGGAAACTTTTACCGCCTGCAAATGCGCCGGGAGGAAGCGTTAACCAGGCTGGATGCAGCCCTGCAGGTAAAGCCGGATTTACCGGAGGCCCATTTTGCGAAAATGCAGATATTCCGCGACGCCGCTGAATACGATAACGCCCTGACGGCCGCTGATTCGGGCCTGGCAGCGGCGCGAAGGAAGAAAGACTTCGATCTCAGCGCTGCTTTCCTGGCTAAAAAGGGCAATATCTATTATTCCCTCGGGGAACCCCAACCGGCCTTGCAGTATTTCCGGGAGGGGTTGAATATCTCGCGCGAGAGCGGAAATATCCCCGTCGAATTAGAGGCGCTCAACGGCTTAGGGGTCATTTACCGCCTTACCCAGCAATACCCGGACGCCTTGCAATGTTTGCGCGAGGGATTGAAGATTTCCCGGGAACGGGATTATTCACGGGATGAGGGCAGGACTGCCGGCAATATCGGTGACGTTTACCTGGAAACTGCGCAATACGATAGCGCCCTGGCCTGTTACGAGATAGCGCTGCAAACAGCGCAGGAGAATAAAGACCGGCTAGTTGAAGCCAATTGCCTGGGATCGCTGGCCAGCGCCTGTTTTTACCGGGGCGATTTTTCCAACTCATTGATTTACGGGGAAAAAGCCCTGGAAATTTACCGTGAGCTGCAGGACCGCGGCGGCGAAGCCAATGAATTGATCAATTTCGGCACGATTTATTTAGTGGCCGGTGATTACACCAAAGCAATCCGGTTTTTCAACCGGGGATTATCGATCGCCCGGGAGATTGGGGAAAAAGACAAGCAGCAGATCGCCCTGGGAAACTTAGGGAGCATCTACCTTCTCCTGGGAGAGCCGGAACCGGCCCGGGAGCACCTGGAACCCGCGCTGGAGATCGCCCGGGAAATGGACAACAAAATCGGCGTGGCGATCAACACCGCCAGCCTGGGCAGCGTGGCTTTGTTTAGCGGCGACACCTTAGCCGCTCTGCAGCACTTCCGGGAGGCGCTCCCGGTTTTTACCGCCATCTCCGACCGGAATAACGAGGCGATCACCTGCGCCAATATTGGCACGATTTACAGCCAGCAGGGCAATCATCGTGAGGCGTTACAGTTTATCGAAAGAGCCGTGGCGATCAACCGCGAGATCGGAAATCGCCTGGGGGAAGCCAATTCTTATAACGATCTTGCGGCGGTGCATTTGCGGCAGAAGAATTATCCTCAAGCCCTGGAGTTCTATCAAAAAGCGTTGGCCTCAGGAGAAGAATTGTCCGCCGTCGAGATGGTCTGGAAAGCCCAATACGGCCTGGCGCGGGTTTATGAACAGGAAGGGCGCGGCAAGGAGGCGGAAAATCATTACCGGCAGGCGATCCAGACCGTAGAAGACGTGCGCAGCCAATTGGCCACGCCCGAGCATAAATCCGGTTTTTTTGAAGAGAAGGTCGAGATTTACGCCGGCCTGGTTGGCTTGCTATACCGGCAATACCGGAAAGAGGGCGATTTACGCAGCCTGGAAGCGGCTTTTCAATACGCGGAGAGGAGCAAAGCGCGAGCGTTGATCGAGATGTTAGCGGAATCCGGGGTGGACGCAACGCAGGGAGTCGATTCGCTGCTGCTGGAGCGCCGGGAGGAGATTTTTCGGCGCATCGGCGAGATTCAAACCCGCCTGATCTCAGAAAACCTGACCGGGAAGGCGCACAAGCGTTTGCGTGAACAGTTGAGAGCAGAGGAGGAGAATCTGCAATCCCTCTCCCTGGAAATCAAACAGCAGAACCCCGCTTACGCCGATTTACAATACCCGGATCCGCTGCCGGCCCGCAGCGCTCAACGAATGCTAAGGAACCGCGATGAGATACTATTGGAATTCTCCCTGGGGCGTGAGAATTCTTACCTCTGGGCCATCAGCAGCGAGGCCCTGGCCATGTATCAGCTGCCCTCCGAAAAAGAGATTGCCGGCAAGGTAAAGCGTTACCTGGCGATGATCGGGGGTAATTCGCCGCCGGCCATTTCGCATACGGATTTGGGATACGAGCTATGGGCGATGCTGCTCTCCCCCGCCGCGGCGCTGCTGCAGGGGAAGAAAAATTTACACGTCATTCCCGATGGAATACTCCACTACCTGCCCTTCGAGGCGTTGGTAGCGGAGGAACAGGAGTCCCGCCCGGTGTACGCGTTGGAAAAGTATGCGTTTAGCTATGCCCCTTCCGCCTCGGTTCTGGCGGCGTTGAGGAAGCGGGGAACTCCCGGGGCTTCCGGGGAGCAACTGGAACTCCTGGCGTTCGGCGACCCGGTTTTCGACGCCCGGCAGAGCGCTGAAAATCCCGCCCGCGTTTCCGGCTTCCCGGAAGATTCACCGCCAGAAGCCGTCCAGGGAGCGAATCTCGAAGGGGAGGGGCTCGTATTCTCCCGGCTGCCTTACACCAAAGCGGAAGTAGAAGGCATTGCGGCGCTGTTTCCCGCGGGCCAGGTCGCGTTGTATTTGCGGGAAAACGCCCGGGAAGAGCAGCTAAAAGGCGAAGACTTGCGCCGTTACCGGCACTTGCACTTTGCGACGCACGGAATTATCGACGAAAAGAATCCTCAACGCTCTTCCATCGTGTTCACCTTAGACGACGATCCCACGGATGACGGCTTTTTGCAAATGAACGAAATCTTCCGCCTGCGCCTCGCTGCGGATTTGGTGGTGCTCTCCGCCTGCAACACTGCCAGGGGGAAACTGGTTCGGGGAGAAGGGATGATCGGGCTGAGCCGGGCGTTTTTCTACGCCGGGGCGCGTTCCTTGGTGGCCAGCCTGTGGCCGGTAAGCGACCGTTCTACCGCCCGGCTAATGGAACACTTTTATCGAAATTTGCAGCAAGGCCTTCCCAAAGATGAAGCGCTCTGCCAGGCCAAACGCGAGATGCTCCAGTCTCCCCATGCCGCCTGGCGGCGCCCTTTCTACTGGGCACCTTTTGTAATAATGGGCCTGGGCAACTGAAGACGGAAACGGATCCACTCTATGAAACCGATCGATACCTTCACGGAAGACGCCAAACTGGTGCAGCAAATCAAAGCCGGCGATCCGGCGGCAGAAATGCAACTGTTCGAGAAGTATCGCGGACGGCTTTTCTATTTTGTGTCCCGCAAAGTAAAATCTCGCCAGGACCGCGAAGATATTACCATGACCACCCTCACCGCGGTCATTTTGGCCGCGAGAGAGGATCGCATTAAAAATCCTCGCGCTTTGTCTTCGTTTCTCTATCGAATTGCGGCGAACAAGATCAACAGTTACTTCCGGGAGGTATATGGCAATATAGAGGGTGTATCTTTGGAGAACGCCGGTGAAATCCAGGTAAAAAACGTCCACCACACCGATCCGGACCCTTCTTCTATAGTCATTCAAGCGGAAGACGTTCGCCTGCTGAAGCAAGCCTGTAAAAGCCTGCATGAACAAGAACGGCAAATTGTGTATTTACATTATTACCGGCAGTGGCATTCTGAAGAGATTGCAGAATTTCTCAGGTTTTCATACCTTGAGCCTAAAACCGCGGATGGAGTGAGAAAAACCGCGCAGCGGCTGCGCGAGAAGCTGCGGAAGCACCTGGGAGAAGATTTTCAGTAGGAAAACCGGTCACATAATGAGTATTTTAGCGACTGAATAAGTTGGGGGCGGAGGCATACGTAGTTCATAGATTGTTGTGGGCTTATATCGCAGGGAACGGAGGTAAATGAGTGAAAGAACATTGGCATAAAAACGGTTTGCAAGATGACCCATCAGGAAGTCGAAGAAAAGAAACTGCTCCTTCGCCACGTGCAGGGTGATTTGACCGAAGCGGAGGAGGAACGCTTCATAGACCACTACACCTACTGCCGTTCCTGTTATGAACAGGTGCACCATTATATCAACGAAAAAAATTTTATCGAAGACTACGTGTTCGGCAGGCTTGGGGTGGAGGAACAGACCTTTTTTGAAAAACACTATTTAGGCTGCGAAACCTGTTTCAAGGAACTGAAGCGAAACGAGAAATTTGTAGCTGCCCTCAAGGAAGCGGTTCGCCAGGGCGTAGCAGAGTTGGAAAGCGCCGCCCCGACCTCTCCTGCAATCCCGCCGGGTGCCCCGGCCGGCGGCGCGGAAGAGCCGTCTCGCCGGCCGGGGCAAGCAAAAATCCTCCGTTTTTTCGGCGGCTATCCCGCTGTCGCTGCCGCCGCGATGCTGGCGGTAATTTTGCTGGCGATTCCGGCCTGGCGGGGAATATTCAAAGTGCCCGAGCTGGAACGGCAGTTACACCAGCCCAGCGCCGGCGTTCAAAGCCTGTTTTTGCAGGAAAGCCGGGAGCGCGCCAGGGGGCCGGAAGAAGCGCCCGCAATTACCATCGGCAGAGAGGCGGCCTGGGTGCTCTTGCAATGCGCCATCGTCGAGCAAAGCATCGATCAGCCCCGCTACCGGGCGGAGATTTTAGACCAAAGCGGGGCGGCCATCTGGCGGAGCGAAGCGGCCCTCAGCGCCGGAGACGGCGGGGTTCTCAGCATCCTTTGCCGGGGGTCTTTTTTCCGCCCCGGGCAATACCGGCTAAAGGTCTATGAGCTAAACGCAGCTTTGCAGCCCACCGGGGAAGCATTCGAGTTTCCGTTCCGGGCCAGTTTTGCGAAATAATCCTATCGCCTCCGATCCTTTTTAATCCCCCGCATTTCCTTTTGCACTCCTTCTTTTCGAAGAGTCCTATACTCCCTTACACCCCCCATAAATTTTTTCTACAATTGCGAAAAAGATTGTCACGCTGCCACTGTTTTCGAGACATAATCGATGGGTGGTTTTTTTAGCGTGAGAGCCTCTGCTTGTCAATTTTTAGGATTAGATCGATGCGCCGGTTTGATTTTTCCATTAATCGCAGTCCTCCTTCCCAATATTTTTACGTATTGCATCAGAACTGCTGATTTGATAAGTTCAACTGTCAATTCTGAATTATTCCTTCACATAATTCTCATTTTAAAGGAGATAGCCATGAGGTCCTATTTTACAATTTCCGGGATTCGTTTTTGGTATTTGCTCATTCTGGCTTGTGCGCTGATGCTTTTGGCAGGCGCAGGCCGTGCTCAACCGACGGAGTCTGTTTTGTGGTCGGAGGATTGGGAGGGGGACTGGTTTTTAACCTGGTTTGTGGAAGCCGGCACCTGGGAGGTGGGTGCGCCATGTCCTGGTATTGGCCCGGGTAGCGCTTATTCTGGTCAGAATTGTGCTGCAACCGTTTTATGCGGTAACTACGCGGAAGGAGTTAACAGTAGATTAATCAGGTTTATATCTTTTGTAGTGCCCCCCGCTAATCAGAACCCTCGGCTGAGGTTCTGGCATTGGTTTAACTTTAATAGTGGTGATTATGGTGTGGTTCAGCTTAGAGTTAATAATGGTGCCTGGCAAACCATTTCACCTACCTATTCCGGCTTAAGCAGTGGTGTATGGAGTTATCCTTCACTGGATCTATCAACCTTTGCCGATTCTACCGTTCAAATCGCCTTTTATTTCCATTCCCAGGATAATTGTCCTGGAAGTTGTACAGATGTTGCTCCTGGATGGTATATCGATAATGTGGAGGTCGTGACTGGCCCGATTGTCTTCAACAACCCGGAGGGATTTGAATTAGGGCTTGGCGACTGGTTTGTGGATAGAGGGACTTGGGAAGTGGGCATACCCGGTTCCGGTCCAGGAGGTGCTCATACCGATCAAAACTGCGCCGCTACAGTGTTAAATGGAAATTACTCCGAGGGAGTAGATACACGGTTAATTAGCCCGGCATTTATCGTCCCGAGTGTCTCTCAAAATCCGCGACTACGGTTCTGGCATTGGTTTAATTTTAACAGCGGTGATTATGGAGTGGTTCAACTCAAAGTTAATAATGGCGACTGGCAAACGATTTCACCCACGTATGCTGGTTCAAGCAGCGGTGTATGGAGTTATCCTTTTCTCGATTTGTCCGCTTACGTTGATTCAACAATTCAAATCGCTTTCTTTTTCCATTCCCAGGATAATTGTCCTGGAAGTTGTACAGATGTTGCTCCTGGATGGTATATCGATGATGTGGAGGTCGTGACTGGCCCGATTGTCTTCAACAACCCGGAGGGATTTGAATTAGGACTTGGCGACTGGTTTGTGGATAGAGGGACTTGGGAAGTGGGCATACCCGGTTCCGGTCCAGGAGGTGCTCATACCGATCAAAACTGCGCCGCTACAGTGTTAAATGGAAATTACGCCGAGTGGGTAGATACCCGGCTGATTAGCCCGGCATTTGTAGTGCCTAATGTTTCTCAAAATCCGCGATTGCGTTTCTGGCATTGGTATAATTTCAATAGTGGTGATTATGGACAAGTTCAAATTAGCGTCAATAATGGTGCATGGCAGACAATTTCTCCCACTTATACCAACACCGGTAGCAATGTGTGGACATATCCCTCTATTGATTTGGCTGCTTACGCCGATTCAATACTTCAAATTGCGTTTTACTTCCATTCGCAAGACAACTGTCCAGGAAGTTGTGTCGATGTTGCAACAGGCTGGTATATTGATGATATAGAGGTTATTACTGGCCCAATCCTCTTCAACAATCCGGAATACTTTGAGTCGGGACTTGGGGATTGGTATGTAGAAAGGGGTACCTGGGAAGTAGGTGTACCAACCGCTGGACCGGATACATGTTACTCGCCGCCTAATTGTGGTGGAACAGTTCTGGGGGGGAATTATCATGAATGGGTAGATAGCCGATTAATTACTCCCCCATTTCTTATGCCAAGTGCAGACAAAAATCCCGGCTTACAATTTTGGCACTGGTTTAATTTTAATTCTGGTGATTTTGGAGAGGTTCAAATCCGCGTTGGGGATGGCTCCTGGCAGCCCATTTCAGCACACTTTGTCGGTAATAGCAGTGGTGTATGGTCCCCGTATTTTACTCCTTTAAATGCTTATGCCGATTCTGTTGTGCAAATTGCACTCTATTTTCACTCTCAAGATAACTGTCCTGGAAGTTGTGTGGACGTTAGCACTGGCTGGTATGTCGATAATGTCCGCATCATCGGCCTTTCCGAAGTCATCGCCTCCGTTGTCTCCCCCACTTACCTGCCCCAAAACTGCTCTGTCACCGCAAAGCTCAAAGTGGACATGACCCGCGCGGCTCTTCCCAACAACCTCCTGGGCAGCTTCGACGGAACTCTGAGCTGGAACCCGGCGCTATTGCAATACACCGGCAATTCGGGACTGTTGTCGGGCTTTAGCGGCTCCGTGAACAGCACAGCCGGGCAAGTCACCTTCAGCGGCGCTAATTCCAACGGCGCGGGCGGCATCGTAAACATTTTGGATGTTTACTTCGATGTAATCGGTCCCATCGGGAGCTTAGATACACTGGATCTGGAGTTCTCTTCAATGACGGCTGCCTCCACCTCAACCAATCTTCTGGAAATTCTTACTCTAAAGGATAAACCGGTGGCTTTGATTGAAGAGGGTTTGCTGGGCGACGTTACCGGGGATGATTTAGTAAATTCTACCGATGCCCTGGTCATGCTCTCGTATGACGTCGGCACAGCGATTCCGCAAGTATTTCTGGACCACATTACCTACGGATTCGGAGATGTA
>WYBG01000435.1 GCA_011526015.1 Deltaproteobacteria bacterium
ACAATTTGCAATTCCCCTTCGTGATGACCGACTTCGAGTGCGATGAATGACATTGAAACGGTTACCCCGTTCGCCGGGGGTATCTGGAAAGGCGGATCGATGCTAAAGGTAAACGCAAAAACCGGGTTGGCGCTGAAAAAGCCGTTGATTTGCAAGGGATCGCCGCCGAGGTTTTGAATCTCCAGGTCTCCGCCGGCGGCGCTGCAGACAAAGGGAGAACCGAAATCAAGGGTGTCCGGGGAAACGGCGATTTGGGGATCGCTGCGCTGGTTGCCGGCGAATGTGGCCTGGCCCTGCAGAGCCGGCAGGGTAAACAGCCAAACAGCTAACAGAAAAAGGATCAAACGGGATAAATCGAAGTTTTTCATATTTGCCCCCTGGTTTATACAAGGAATACAGTTGCGGCGGCAGCGAGGTTTTTAAGAGGCTGTTTTAAAAGTTTTGGAAAGCATTGTCATTCCGGTTTTTTCCGACGTTCTTCCGGAAAAATACCGGAATCTTTTGGCTTAAAAAGGGGATTCCGGTATTCCGCTCCGCTCCAACCGGAATGACAATGACTTTTAAAACAGCTTCTAAGCGCGATTAACTGCTGCCACGGTACCAGATCCCAATTCCTGTGAACAGGGCTGTCTCTTTGCTAACGAATTAGAAGCATTTTGCGGCTCTGAACGAAATCGCCGGCCCGCTCCGAAGGAGTGGATACCCGCAGCCGGTAGATATACACCCCGCTGCTCACCTCCCGCTCCGCCTCATCCCGCCCGTCCCACTTCACCTCGTAACGCCCAGCCGGCTGCCGCGCCTGCACTAACGTGCGCACTTTTTGACCCAGCAGGTTGTAAACCGCCAATTCCACATCGCTGAATGCTGATAGCTGATAGCTGATAGCCGTCTCCGGATTGAACGGATTGGGATAGTTCTGAAACAATCGGAAAGAAAAAGCCCAGATCTGGCCTGCCGGATCTTCAATGCCGTCAATTATGATGTCCTGATAGCTGCCCCGGATTTGCCAGCGCCCATTGCGATAACTTTCCCAGGCCAGCCAGCAGCGCACAGAATTCGACTGCGGCGCTTCTTCCCAGCCCATTTCGGAGAATACCGGGTTACGGTCTTCCCCGGGATGTTGGGAAAGATTGTAAATGTTGGGGTAATCCCACCAGCTGTCATGGGTATAAATTTCTTCGTCACCGCCCGGGTTGCTCTGGAACGCCAAATACATCGGGCCTTCAAAAGTGCTTTGATTGGTATAGATCGGGATTTCCAAACCGCGCGGGTGAACCTCATCAGCCGGGCTGAAAATGAACATACTGGTATCTTCCAGGTCCCAGGAGAAGCTGCTGATAATATTCCAATCGCTGCCGGTTTTATTCTGCCACAGCAAACCGCCGGAATAATCATTCTCCCATACCGGAAAGCGGTTGTCGCCTTCGATGCAAATACATTGAGGGGGCTGAATTCCGTTTGTAAAATAGATCATAGCCGATCCCGTGGTGTCCTGTTTCTCATAAACAATTCCCCGGTATCCGATAGCGGGATGGCTGCATCGTGCGCTGTCGATCAATATTTCTGCACTCCAGGTAGAATCGCTGTATGAATATTCGCTGCGGTAGATTTTACCTTCCCTTTCCCAGGTAAGAAAATTCTCGAATACATCCGGTTGAATATCATCCGTGGGATCGGTGGTGATCTGGCGCAGGGCCTTGAACTGGCCGTCTTGATAGAGCGTGGAGAACAGATCAAAATTGCCATCGGGGTTAGATTGCCAGACGATTAAAACGCCATCGCCGATGATCCACCAGTATGAAAATCCGGCAGGATGGCGGGCATATAAGCCCGGGACATCCGGCGTAATCGCGATTTCCGAATCCGGGTCGGCGAAATTTTTCAAGAAAATTCGGGAGCGGTCGCCGTAGTCCCGCTCCCACAGGAGCACATTGTAATCCAGACCGTAATCTGGCTCTGCCCTGACAAAAGCCGGATTTCGATTATCCCCGGTAGAGTCGCACACAAGCTGCGGAACGCTCCAGGGAAATTGGGAAAAAAGCGCTGAAGACAGCATCAAGGTTATGAGAGCGATTAACTTTTGCATGATAATCTACCTTTATGTTTCGGACAAAATTTTTGCTCACCTGTCTTAACGGAACAGCAGCATCTTGCGGCTCTGAACGAAACCATGCCCTGAGCCTGCCGAAGGGTCACCCGCCCGGAGCCGGTAAATATACACCCCGCTGCTCACCTCCCGCCCGGCCTCATCCCGCCCGTCCCACTTCACCTCGTAACGCCCCGCCGGCTGCCGCCCCCGCACCATCGTGCGCACCTTTTGCCCCAGCAGATTGTAAATCGCCAATTCCACATCGCTGAATGCTGATAGCTGATAGCTGATAGCCGTTTCCGGATTGAACGGATTGGGATAGTTCTGAAATAACCGGTAATCCGCTAACGCCCCCGGCGGGTCCTCGATTCCCAAACCGGGCAGGTTAGTCTCCGCAAAGCTGCCCCAGATCTGCCATTGCCCGTTGCGGAAGCTTTCCCAGGCCAGCCAGGCTTTGGCCATATATTGGCCGGCCTCCAGGTAGGAAAATTCGGAAAGGGCGGGATTCTGGTCTATCCCGGGGTACCCGGAGATATTCCTGACCGTAACGGTATCGTACAGAAGATCGTTGATGTAAATTTCCGGGGCTTCCGCCGGGTTGGCGCTTTCGAACGCGAAATAGAGCGGCGGGTAAAAATAGCCTTTGGAAATGATGGGGACCTCTAAAGCGGCGGGGCGAACTTCATCATTCGGGCTGAATACAAACAGGGTGGGGGTGGGAAAACCTATCCACTCGTGAAGATTCATAATATTCCAGTCGCCGCCTTCTTTGTGTTGCCAGATCAAACTCAAGGGCAGCCCGTTACTATAGCGCGGCAAACGATTATCGCCATCGGGGGAGAGCAGCTGCGGCGCGCTCCAGGAACCGGAGGTGTTTCTTCCCCGGCGGTATATCTTGAACTCGCCGCCCTGCGGTTTTTGATAAGCCACTGAATGATCCCAGTATGCGCCGGCAATGGTCGGGTTGGCGCTTCCCGCGCTGTCAACTAATTCCGCGGCGCTCCAGGTTAAATTTGCCAGGGAGTAGCGGGAATAGTAAACCGAGCCGTCTCTCTCCCATACCAGCCCGCTTTCCGATAAGGCCGGGTTTACGTCGTCGCCCGGGTCGGTGGTAATCTGCCGGTAGTCCAGGAATTGCCCGTTTTGATAGACGATAGAATACAGATCAAAATTCCCCCCTTGGTCGGATTGCCATACGATCAAAATGGCCCCATTATACTCGAGATAAGCGCCCGCCGGTTTTTGGGAAAATCCCCCCGCGGCAAAGGAATTCACGGCGATCTCGCTGTCGGGATCGGCGACGTATTTCAAATAGATCTCCGAATGGCTGCCATAATCCCTTGCCCACAACAGCACATTATAGCTAACTCCATCAGCATATACTCTCACAAACGAGGGGTGGTAGTTATCCCCGATAGTATCGCACAGCAACTGGGGAGAACTCCAGGGAAGATGGCCCTGGGCAAAAAGCAGCCCTGAAAAAATAAAAATAATGCTCGCTAATATTCTTTTGACCATAACGCCTCCTTTTTGTTTGAGTGCGTGCCATTTTACAGGAAAACAAGTTTCAAGATGTCATGCCCGCGAAGCTTGTCCCCGTGAAAACGGGGAACTGGCATCCATAAGTCCTTGAAAAAACCGGATTCCCGCTTTCGCGCATAGGCGTAAACCTTAGCATTTTTGGTGAACATTCGAGTATCGGTCTCGTTCCCAAACTCCAGTTTGGGAACGCACTATCACTCGAAACTTCGTTTCGCGTGCGTGATTTGCCTAAAATACCGGGTGTTTATCAGAAAGCGAAACAAAGTTTTATTCCGTTCCCAAACAGAGTTTGGGAACGAGTTTGATCTAAAATTGTTGACGAATCGTCTCAGGTTTACGCCTATGCGCCCTCGCGGGAATGACAACTTCCCTATAATTTCTATTATTTCCTGCAATTTGGCGCACACTCTTTGCATTTTGGATTAGCGGATTAGCAGCATCTTCCGGCTTTGGGAAAATTCCCCCGCCCGCAGCCGGTAGATATACACCCCGCTGCCTACCTCCCGCCCGGCCTCATCCCGCCCGTCCCATGCTATCTCGTAACGCCCGGCGGGCTGCCGCGCCTGCACTAACGTGCGCACCTTTTGGCCGAGCAGGTTGTAAATGCTTAATTCAACTTCGCTGAGTGCTGATAGCTGATAGCTGATCGCTGTCTTCGGATTGAACGGATTAGGATAATTCTGCTCCAGCGCCGCCTGTTCCGGCATGAGGGAAGGCGGCCCGGCAACGCCCACCAGCGGATAGGGCGGGGTTCCCCCCAATCTTAAGCGGAGAGTCTCCTGGGGAAAAATCGGCAGGCCTGGATCAAAGGTTTTCGACATCCAGCCGGCAAAGGGTTGGCCCATAGTGTTGCCGTGCCGCAATTCAAGGGAAAAGGGGTTGACGCCGGAAGGCGAGAGGATCAATTCGGTTTCCAGGTAACTGCCGTTCAAGGCTACCACAATTTCCCAATCGGAAATATCCCCGTCGTCAAAATCCTCAACCACGCTATCGCTCAGGACGATGGTGTCAAGCCAGTCGGCAACTTCCATCGCAAGGATGCCCCCGCCGCCGATGGGCACAATGGTAAACCGGTTTACCGGGGTATCCAGAAAAACGGTTCCGGTTCCCCGGAAGCGCCCCAGGGGAATTTCATAGAAATTCCTGGAAGTATCCCGGTAGGCGCGCAGCCGCCACTCATCGCCGTCGGTCTCGGTTAGAACAATATCCAGCGGCCCGCCGATAGGGTTGAGCGGGATATTGATGGCAGCGGTATCATTGGCCTGAACCTCCACCTGCGCCACAATAGTTTGAAATCCCGCCGCCGCTATGGTCACACCATATACGCCGGGATTCAAGCTGTCGGCAAAAAAATACCCGCCGGTATCGGTTTGGGTGTCGAACAGCGGGATAGCGCCGATTCCCCAGCCGGTAAGGGCGTCGGTAATCCGCCCCGCTACTGCCCCGTAGGGGTTGGTAATGATGGGATTGCCCTCTACCCGGTAAATCAAATGATTGGTCTGGTCCGCGATCCAGAGATACTGCCCGTCCCAGGCCAGGCCGTTGGCGGCGCTGCCGCTGTTAGGACAGGGAAAGCTGGTGATGATCGCGCCGGTTTCGGGATCGAACTGGTAAATCGTCGCCACGCCCCCGGTTCCCTGGTTATTGGCGCACCAGATGGTATTGCCGTCCCAGGTGAGGCCGAAGGGGCTGTCGCCGGGAAAGAGGAAAAAGCTCTGCAAAGCGCCTAAGGTATCCACGGTCAGGATTTTTTCATCCGGCGCGCCGCTGTCCGCCACCCTGAAGTACTGGCCATCCCACTCAATCCCGATATTCTGCGCCGCGGGGATGGGCAGGGACTGGATCACGTTGCCATTGGCATCCAGTTTTTTCAGAGTGTGATCGCTCAGCACCGAGACCCAGAAATACCCGTCTTTGAAGGTAAGCCCCAGCGCCCCGGTAAGGCCGGTGCTCACCGTGCCCAACACGTTGCCGTTGGCGGGATCGATCTGGTAGATGTTGTGATCGACGAGGCCGAGCAGGTAGAGATAAGTTCCGTCCCAGGCCAGGTCCGCCAGGGAACTGGTGGGAGAATTCAAGGTTTGCAGCACCGTGCCCGGCTGGGCCAATGCCGCGGCGATAGAAAACATAAAAACGGCGAAAAAGAGGTAACGCTTTTTCATAGTTACGCCTCCGGGTAAGTTTGTTGGAATAAATAAATAAGACGGCAGGAAGTTTACAGGGCTTAAAAAGCCGGAATAGACTTAAGAGTTCCATAGCATCTCCCGGGTGTTATGGATAACCGGGGTAGAATTGCACAACGTCAAAAAGCAGGTACAATGCCCCTGCTGCAATCTATCTTCTATGAACTTCTCGTCTTTTTTGAGGATTCCGTTCCCGACTGGGAGAAATATATTCAAAATTGATGCCAAACACAACGCAGTTTTGGCGCGCCAGCGAATTGCCCGGCAGATAAGCGATTCCGCCACCGGCGGCTCCAAAATCTAAAAACAGCAGGGAGCCGGCTCCGGCAAATCCTGCGCACCGCAAGCGCAAGATTTGCGCCGGCGGCCTGATTCTACGATACTGCTGGCGAATTCGGAGTTAATGAATAGCCACGAGCTTCAGCTCGTGGACCAGGAATTTTCACTCTCAGAATTGGGGCTTTGCCAAAGGCACTACTTCGTAGCAGCCCACCAGCAGGCGTTTTGGGCTAAAGCCCGATGAATTTTAAGGAAGGTATTTCTTTTTCCCACGAGCTGAAGCTCGTGGCAATTCATGGCCGCCGATTTTGCTAGCAGTATCATTTTACTCTCAGGCTTTAGAGATTAGCCCGCTCCACGGTGAAACGGAATACGTAATGCGTATTGCGTATTCCGTGATGGGCCAATAAACGGGCTTTCAGCGGAGCAGGATCATTTTCTTAGAAATACTGTATTGCCCCGCTTTGAGCCGGTAAATATACACGCCGCTGCCAACTTCCCGCCCGGCCTCATCCCGACCGTCCCACTTCACCTGGTAGCGTCCTGCGGGCTGGCGCGCCTGCACCAGGGTACGAATTTTCTGGCCCAGGGAGTTGTAAACCGCCAGTTCTAAATTGCTGCCATTCGAAAGCTGATAGCTGATCGCTGTCTCCGGGTTGAAGGGATTAGGGTAGTTCTGGAACAAACGGAAGTCTGCGGAAGCATTCTGCCCCGGCGGAATCCCCGTCGGCTGCTGGAAGCGGTACACCCCGCTGTTGCGGGTGGCGAAGTAAATCCACCCACCCGGGCCTGCTTCCAGGTCCACAATCCGCCCGATCATATTCAGGGAGATTTGCTGCCAGGTATTTCCCAGGTCGCCACTGTAAAAAAGTACCGGCCAGGGAAGTGGAGGTTGCCCATACTCCCCGGCAATATAGACCGTGGCAGGAGGTAGAAAAATGACCCTGGTAATGAGGAATTCCAACGTCCCGTTGAACGCCAGCGTCCAGGAAGCGCCGGCGTCGGTGGAGCGGAATACGATATTGTAGCAGGCCGCAAAGATGGTTTGGGCGCTGTCGCCTGCAAAATCTACATCTGACACCATGCCAAACGGGGAGATGTCCTCCCAGGTCTCCCCCTTATCCAGGGATTTGATGAGCAGAATCCCCGCAAAACCGTCCGAACCGCCGGCCAGCACCACGTCAGGGTACTCTTCGTGAACCCGCACCGTGCGAATGTCGCCCTCGATGGTGGCGGTGTACACCGGGGTCCAGGGCGTGCCGTCGCCGGCGCTGCGATACAGCGCCCGGTTCCCCGCCGCAAAGGTTTCCCCGCAGATAAGCGGGGTGGGAAAGCCGTCCAGCGCTGCAATGGCCTGGGTGAGGGTATCACTAATTCCCAGGCTGTTTGAGGCAAACGGCTGCCCCGCCACGCTGCAAAAAATGTAATCGGCGCTGCCGGGATTGGGCGTCACCCCCGCGCTGATAATCCAGGGAATCGGCCCCGGCCCATTGTGGGCATAAACGGTATTCACCTGCAGAGTATCCAATCCCAGGAACACCCAGCCGGTATCCGTGGGCGAAGGAGTGTCCTGGTAATACACGCCCTGGTGATCGGTTCCCGCCGCCAGAACGGTTTGATAGACGTCCAGGGAAGTCACCTGCTTATTTTCCAGCCCCAGGAATTGCAGGGAAACCTGGGCAAAAGCGCCGCCGGGCAGGAGACTGCCCAGGGCGATAATCCATAGAAAATTGAGCATGATTCTCATGGGATTGCTCCTCAGGTTTGTTGTGTCAGAGCAAGAGTGAAACGGGATACGCAATACGGAATACGTAGTGCGTAGTGCGTATTCCGTATTGCGTAATGAGTCAATAAACGGGCTTTCAGCGGAGCAGGATCATTTTCTTAGAAATACTGTATTGCCCCGCTTTGAGGTGGTAAATATAGATGCCGCTGCCAACTTCCCGCCCGGCCTCATCCCGGCCGTCCCACTTCACCTGGTAGCGCCCCGCGGGCTGGCGCGCCTGCACCAGGGTACGAATTTTCTGACCCGGCAGATTGTAAACTGCCAGTTCTAAATTGCTGGCTGCTGAAAGCTGATAGCTGATAGCTGTCTCCGGGTTGAAGGGATTGGGATAGTTCTGGAACAATACTAATTGTTCAG
>WYBG01000436.1 GCA_011526015.1 Deltaproteobacteria bacterium
CCGGATATTGATATCCTGTCTGAAGAAAACGGGCAAATCCGGGTCAAAGTAAAGGGAGTGGATGTGTTTCATCCCCAGACCGGGGAAGTGCGCAGCGACAGCGCCGAGGGCATTGCCTGCTGGTTTATCGACACCGACTATAACGAGGAGAGTTTCTTTGTGCGCCATGCCTATTTCCTCGGCGCTGCTGATCCCTACAAATCGTTGAAAACCACCCTCAAAGCAGAGATCAACGAAGAAGCCTGGGACAGCCTCTACAGCGATACCTCCCGCCCCTTTGACAAACCGCAGTCCGGGCGGATTGCGGTGAAGGTGATCAATCATTTGGGGGATGAGGTGATGAAGGTGTTCAGGGTGAGTTGATGGAATTCCGTATTGCCGATACATTTACCGAGAGCCTGGGCAGGCTGAACAACGAGGAACAAAAGGCCGTCAAAACCACCGCCTTCGACCTGCAGCTCAATCCCGCCAATCCGGGTATGCAGTTCCACAAGCTCGACAAAGCCAAAGACCCGAATTTCTGGTCGGTGCGGGTAAGCCGCGATATCCGGCTGATCGTACATAAAACCAAAGACAGCCTGCTGCTGTGCTATACGGATCACCACGATGACGCCTACCAATGGGCGGAACGCCGTAAACTGGAAACCCATCCCAAAACCGGCGCCGCCCAGTTGGTGGTGCTCCGGGAAACCGTGCAGGAAATTTTGCTGCCCAAATATATCGAGCAGGAACAACCTAAACCGGCCCTGTTCAACGCACTAACTGATGAAGAACTGCTGAGTTATGGCGTGCCGCCGGAATGGTTGACGGAGGTGCGCCAGGCCAACGAAGACAGCCTGTTAGAACTGGCCGAACATCTGCCCGGCGAGGCGGCGGAGGCATTGTTGAATTTAGCAGTCGGGGAAACGCCGCAGCCGGCCCTGCCGGGTGCCGCGGAAATTAATCCCTTTGACCATCCCGAGGCGCAGCGGCGCTTCCGGGTAATGCACAATGTTGAAGAATTGCAGCGCGCCCTGGATTATCCCTGGGAAAAGTGGTCGGTTTTTCTGCATCCTGCCCAGCGGCATTTGGTGGAACAGGATTTCAGTGGCCCGGCGCGGGTGTCAGGCTCCGCCGGTACCGGGAAAACCATTGTCGCTTTGCACCGCGCCGTTCATCTTGCCCGTTCCCATTCCAACGCCCGGGTACTGCTGACTACTTTTTCGGATACCCTTTCCAATGCTTTAAAGACCAAACTGAGGGTTCTGATCAGCCATGAGCCCCGTCTCGCCGAACGTATAGAGGTGTATTCGGTTAATGCCATCGGCTTGCGTTTATACCAATTTCATTTTGAGCCTTCCAAAATGGTTTCTCCTGAGCTAATTCAGCAGTTTATTGAAGAAGCTGCATCAAAGGGAGATGAACACAATTTTTCGATGCACTTTCTTAAAACAGAATGGGAGCAGGTGATTGACGCCTGGCAGGTGAAAAGCTGGGAAGCATATCGCGATGTGAAGCGCCTGGGCCGGAAGACCCGTTTGCCGGAAAACCGGCGCAAAGTTCTCTGGAGTATCTTTGAGCAGGTAATCGCCGGGCTTGAGGAAAAAAATCTGCTGACCTTTGCGGGAATGTTCGACCGCCTTGCCCTCAAATTTGCCGGAAGCAAAAATGCGCCTTTTGATTATGTGGTGGTGGATGAAGCGCAGGATGTCACTGTGGCGCAGCTAAAGTTTCTCTCCGCATTGGGCGGCGACCGTCCCAATGCCTTGTTCTTTGCCGGGGATCTCGGTCAGCGGATTTTTCAACAGCCCTTTTCCTGGAAATCGCTGGGTGTGGATATTGTGGGGCGCTGCCAAACCCTGAAAATCAACTACCGGACATCGCATCAAATCCGAACGCAGGCCGACCGCCTTTTGGGGCTGGAATTATCAGACGTTGACGGCAATACCGAAGAACGCCGCGGCACGATTTCGGTGTTCAACGGCCCGGAACCGGCGATAATGGTCTTTGATACTCCTGAAACGGAGATCGAATCGGTTAGTAATTGGATTTCGGAGCGAATGAGCGAGGGTATCCAACCTCACGAAATCGGAGTATTCGTTCGCTCTGAGGCTGAGTTGAACAGAGCTTGTGCAGCAGTCAAAAATAGCGGACTTCCCTATAAAATACTCGATGAACACGTTGAAGCAAGCAGCGGGTTTGTGTCTATCAGCACCATGCACCTTGCCAAGGGGTTAGAGTTTCGCGCCGTTGTGGTAATGGCCTGCGATGATGAGATCATCCCCCTGCAGGAACGCATCGAAACCGTCGCCGATGACGCGGACCTGGAAGAAGTTTATAATACGGAACGCCACCTGCTGTATGTCGCCTGCACCCGCGCGCGGGATCATCTGCTGGTAACAAGCGTCGCTCCGGCTTCGGAGTTTCTGGATGATTTAATACTGTAGTTAAATAACATTGAAATAACTTCCAAAATTATTTCATTTTTTCACTACAAGGCCTTGATTGGGTTCCCACTTATCATATTCCATATAACGGGCAACCCTTGCGGCCTCTTTTTCTCCGAGAAGTTTGGCGATAACATGAAGCGCACCGTCTATACCAGCAGAGACACCGGCGGTTGTGATAATTTGACCATCATCAACAAACCTGGTGTTCTCATGAATTGTAGCCTTGGGTGTGATTTCACGGAGATGTTTGATTCTCCCGTGCCAGGTAGTGGCATGTTTTCCATCCAGCAAACCTGCTCTTGAAAGAATTATAGCTCCCGTACAAACGGACATGATTATTTTGGTGTTCGATACATTTTTTGTTACCCAGTTCAAAACGTTCTGATCGCCGGCAGATTTACCCGTACTACCGCCGGGAAGTACAATTATATCAGGCTTTGGACAATTGTAAATTGTGTATTGAGGTACGACGGTAAGGAAGCGTTGACTGAGAATAGGAACCGTATCGACTGCCACGGTATAAACGTTGAAAGCATAGCCAGTATCGTTAGCAGCCGAAGCAAAGACCTCTCCAGGCCCGGCGAAATCCAGAATTTCAACGCCGTCGTAAACAAAGATCGCCACATTCATTTTGCCGCCTTTTTCTTGAGCAAAACTAATCTTCATAACGAGAAATGCCATAAAAAAAATCAAAAGAGATAGCGAGAGTTTATTATTGTTTATATGCATATTGCACTCCTATTGATTTTGTTAGTCATTAATTGGGGAGCATGAGTTCAACTGTTTTCATTCGATTGAACTTAACGGTAGTAAAGCGCTAAAACCGTCATATCGTCCGATTGGGTTCAGAATGGAAGAAGTTAGGGGGGTCTCCGGGAGATTGTCAAGAGGGGAGATTTTTTGCGGGAGCTACGCCGGGCGGGCGCAGGACCATTTTATCAAATTGCCGTTGCGTAATTTTCCCGGTTTCCGTACCATCTACCATCATCGAGGAGGCGCTTATGAAAAGCAACCCGGCAACCTTTTTCGTTTTCCTGTTATTCTGTTCAACCCTGCTGCACGCGCAAACGGTTCTGAATTACCTGGAATCCTCCCAGGGACTGGGAACTCCCGCCCTGGAAGGGGGGCGCACGGAACTGGAGCTTGCAGACGTGAACAGCGACGGGCATTTGGATATTCTCTCCATCGGCGACCACGGCTCCCCGTTCATCAACACCCAGGAGCACGGGGTGATGGTCTGGTTCGGCGACGGCCAGGGGAGCTGGTCGGTGTTCCAGTACGGCAATTTCGGCTACGGGGGCATTGCCGTGGGGGACGTGAA
>WYBG01000437.1 GCA_011526015.1 Deltaproteobacteria bacterium
CCGGGATGCTGTGCATGGCAGAGACCAGCAATCGCCCCTCGATGGCGGCGAACGCGGGGGTTTCCGGGTCTAACTTGCCCCAGTTCCAGCCCACTAACACCGGGTTCGTGGCATCAAACGATATGGCAAGGGCCAGGTGATTGGCTTCGGGTTGAATTTTGGGCGGTTTGGCCGGGGCGGAAAGGGGAGTTTTGAGATTCAGCTTACAGCGCCCCAATCCCTTGCTTTTCCCGGCTCCAAACCAGAAACGGCCCTGCTCCAATTCCCGGAGCAGGTAGTACAGCCGCCCGGCCTGTTCTTCCTGTTTTAACATTCCCTCGTTGACCCACAGGGCAACATCGAACACCGCGTTGCGGAAGAGGGTTTCGATTTTATAATTTGCATTCGCCTCCGCGGCCCAGCGGTCTTCATCCAGCCGGATTCCCATGCGCAGGTCGAAAAAGCGGTCCGGGGTATAATATTTCTCCTGCAAGCGGCATTCCACCCGGTTGATGAGTTCCGGGGGCATGGGAATTCCATATAAGCGCTGCCACAGGCGGTTTAACAGGCCGATATTTTTACCGTCGCGAGAAGAACCGATAAAAGCGTCCATCAGCGCCTGGGCGGTGCCGGAAATTTCTCCCGCTAAGGATACCAGCCGCTGGGTTCCGTCGCCGTCGCGGGTAAACATGGTTTTGCGGGCGTTGCCGCGGTAGATCGGTGATTCGGTGATGAGCTCGCCTTTGAGAACCGCCATTGCTTCCTCCTAAGTATGAGTTATTTGCTGGAAAATTCCCTGAACTCTGCAACTAAATCCAAATATATGAAATTTGGTAGTACTAAAAAGGTCCTGCTCTCATTAAATCCGAGTCTAAAACTGTCATTCCCGCGAGGCTTGTCCCCGTGAAAACGGGGAGCGGGGATCTACTGTTTTCAAAGCATTTATGGATTCCCACTTTCGTGGGAATGACACAATGCCCCGGAGAAGAGCATTAATCGTTTGGGACTACCAGAAATTTCTTTCGCGCCAAAAGTTAATCAATGGGGGGCAAAAATCCAAATTGGGAAAAAATGGCCGGTCGCGACAACCAGGGATATTCACCCCATCTGCCAGAAAAATTTCCCGCTTTGCCGTTTTAGATTCGCATGGTAAATTTGTGATTTTTATCAGGGAAAAACGTTCCCGCTATTTAATAGCTTATGAAGATTGTCGGCCATTTTTGTTGGCGCCGAAAGGTGCTGGCATTCAGGGAATCCGGTATCCGGAAATAGCAAATTTCACCATCGGGATAGAAAGGCCCCTATGCGCAACGCTGAATTTAGTACGGAATTGCAGTTTTTGAAAAAATCTTCCGCAGAGAAGCGGGTAAAAGCCCAGAAAAATGCCCTCGATCTGCTATTCGAAAAATACCGCGACGGGAAAAATCCCGCCAACGCCCTCGCCGGCGACGCCCTGTACCAAAAACTTCGCCCGCTGTTGAGCGAGGCGACCATGATTTTCTCCCTCACCGAAGTGCAACGGGATATTTATCAATCCGATAGTGGCACTGCGGTGGTCCCGGAGGGATTGAAGAAGCGGCTGCTGAACGTGAAATGCCGCTTTGTGGTCAGGCCGGGCACGCTGGAGGACTTGCAAAAATTCGTGCAATTCGCTTACCGGGAGAAAATCCACTACACCGTGCGGGGCGCAGGGAGCTGGCCCTTCGGCGGGGTAATCCCGTTGAACAACGAGATTGTGTTAGACCTCTCCTACCTGGATTTCCATGATTTGAATAGAGAGAAGCAACAGCTTACCGCCGGGCCGGGGGTACTGTTCGCGGATATGCGGCAGTATCTCAAGAAGAACGGCTTTGCCCTGCGCCAGGAGATCACCAATCCCAATTCCGGTACCATTTGCGGCTGGGTGGTCACCGGCGGGCTGGGTATCGGGGCGTACAAATACGGACCGGTAAAAGAGTCCGTGGAAGCGCTTTTCCTGCTCCGCCCGGATGGGGATTGGATTACCTTGACGCCGGGTGATGAGGCGTTTCAGCAGGTCTTCGACAGCGAAGGACAGATCGGCATTGTCGCCGGGGTAGTGCTGAAGGTGAAACCGGAGAGCTACGTCTCCAAGCCCTACGCTTTTTCATTTTCCAGCGCGGAAGATACCCGCTCCTTTGTGCGGATGCTGCGGGAATGGGAGCTTACGCCCACCTCGATCATCTATTTCGATAAAAACTACCTCCGAACCACTTACGAGATTCAAAGGGACAAGAACGAAGCGGAACAGAAAGAAGCCCTGGAGGCCGGCGATGACCTGCGCATCGCCCGGGTGCGCCGCGATATGGAAGTGGCGGAAGCCATGCGCGATCTGGAGCACGTGATCGTGATGGAATTCGATACCCAGGCGGATTATCAAAAATGCCTGAAATATTCCCCCTTCAACGCCAAAGACGAGGGAACCAGCCGCTACCGGGAGCTTACCTTCCGCCGCCTGCCGGTTAGCCTGGCGCACAAGCTCTGGAAACATCGCTACGCCCCGGTGGAAATGAAATCGCGCGGGCCTTCCATGCTGGTGAGCGAAACCATCCTGCCGCTGGATAAATTTCCGGAATATATGACTTTTGTGCAGTCGGCCATTACCAACTGGACCGATAACCCGGTGAAAACCGAAGGGCATTTCCTCAGCAGCGGGGAAATTTTGATCCAGTCGATTTTGTTAGCGGATACTTCCACCGCCCGCCACAAGGTGTACCTGGGGCTGGTTCCGTTCATGATCCAGACTTCGCTCTTTTTCGGGGGCCGGCCCTACGGAACCGGGATTTGGAACCTGCCTTTCTTCCAACAGTTGTCGCTGAACGGGCAGGCGGGGCGCATCGCCGCGCTCACGCAACTGAAAAAAGAAGTGGATCCGGGGGGTTTGCTCAACCAGGGCAAATTCATCAACCCGGTGGGGCGTAAATTAGCCTTGCGCCTGTTCCAAAAATCGGCGGTTCCCCTGGAATTAGGGGTCAAACTATTGCACAAGGGCTGGGAAAAGCGGGGCAACGGTAACGGCGGCCTTACGGCGCGGTTTTCCCCGGGATTGCTGCTCTGGCGCGCCAACAAAACCATCTTTCCCGCGGTGGTGCCGCCGAAAATTGAAGTGAAACGCCATCCCTTGCTGGCCATCAACAGCGCCTGCGCGGAGTGCGACAGCTGCGAGCGGGTCTGCCCCACCAGCGACGTGTTCGGCCTCCTGGGCGTGGCCACGCCCATTACCCGCCGCAAGACCGCCAACCGCCTGGCCCGGGGCGAGAAGATCGGCCAGGAAGAAGCGCTGGGCTTCCTGGTCTGCACCCGCTGCGATAATTGCACCCGGGTCTGCCCCACGGACATTCCCCTCACCGAGATGTTCGACCTGGTGGAAAGCAACCCCGCCTTCCAGGTTGCCCTGGGACTGAATAAGGAGGAGAAGAAAGAATTCATCGACCGCATGTGGCAGGTGATGAAGGAAAGCCCGCTCTACAAGGAACATACCCTGGCGGAGCAGAAAGAGGATCGCTCCCACTTAGAACACGGGTTGAATATCAAATACAACCGCGGTTACGCTTACTCCAAACTGTTCATCGACCCGGAGACCTGCATTCACTGCGGGATGTGCGCCCACGAGAACGCCTGCATCTACGGGGCGCGGCGGGGCAATCCCCGGGAAATTCCCCAACTGATCGACGAGAACTGCGCCCTGTGCAACGCCTGCATCAACTTCTGCCCGCAGAACAAGGCGGTGCAGATGGAGCGCGACTTCGTGCAGAACCTGATCAACAACGCGGTTGATCTGGATGAAAAGCGCTTTTGGGAAAGCGAAAAACTGTTCCTGCGCGACACCACCACCATCCAGCGCTCCCCGCAGCTTACCGAGATGGCGGATAAATACGTCACCGAAGAAATTTTGATGGAGATCGACAAGGAAGCCTCCACCGGGCAGATTCCCGTGTCCGGGATGGGCCAGGGCGACCGCCACATGGGGATCGGCTTCGACGCGGAGCGGTTCTCCCATTTCCACATTGTGGGACCGGCGCAGAACCGCCTGCACGAGGGCGACCCGGACGAGGAGCTGTCGGTGCAGTTAGGCAAACGCCACCGCTACTGCAAATTCGACGCGGAAGAGAATCTCCATAACCCGCCCTTCCCGAAGATCAAATTGATGTCGCCGATTCTCTACAACGCGGTTCCCTTAGACAGCAACGGGCGGCTGGAGCTAGCTTTCATCAAAGTGGCGGAGAAACATCGCACGCTAACGGTGATCGATCTGAGCCGCATTCTGGAGCATTACGATTTCTTCCTCCAGGAAGGAAATTACGCGCAGCTTCCCGCGGTGGTGGTTCCCCGGGTGGATTTGGAGATCATCGACCGGCTGCGGGTGAATCCCAACGTGAAGCGGGAGTTGTTGATCGATCTCTGGCGCATGCCCATGTTCGAGATCGAGCCGCACCGGGAAATGGCCCGCACCGTGCAATTCATCCAGGAATCCGCAAAGGCGCTGCACGCGGTATCCCCGCTCTTGTGCGGCTACTTAGAAGTATCGGAGTACGATATTGTGGCCGGGGAGCTGCTCCCGGAACTGCGCAAAAAGGTAGAAGAATTCATGTCCCTGGAGTTAGACGTCATCCACATCCACGGGGAGCGCAACAAGGATGAGTATTTCGTGACCTCCCAGGCGGTGCGGGCGATTCACCACTACCTGCTCTCCAGCGGCCGGCGCCACCAGGTTGCCCTGATCGCCTCCGGCGGCATCCGGCTGGCCTCGGACAGCCAGAAGACCATCCAGCGCGGGGCGGAAGCGACCCTGATCGACTTCGCGGCGATGCTGGCGCTGGACCCCTACGCCTACAAGGCCATGCGCGAGCACAAAGCGACCACGGACATCCTGGTGAACTTAGACGTGGAATGGGCGGTAAAGCGCCTGAACCACCAGATGGATTCCCGCAAGGTGCAGATTTTGGAAGTGCTGGGCGCGGCGGGCTTCAAAGATATTAAAAAGACCGTGGGGGAAGAAGGCCGCCTGATCGACTTCTATGAATTGGAAGAGCGCATCCAGAAACATATTTTTGAAAAAGAAGAGAAAATCGGCGTTACCGAAACGCTCAATAAAGAGCTGCTCGCGGAAGAACCGCTGCCGGCCGGGGCCTCTCCCGCCTATAATGCTCTGAAAAACCGGGTGCAGCGGTTGAAATCGCCGCATCATTTTTATGATTTGGGCGGGATCAACCAGACCGTTTACCAGCGCGACCACGTCTGGCCCGGCAACCTGATCCAGACCCTGGGGCGCATGGCCGCCGGCGACGCGCAGATGTTCTACCTCAAAAACGTGAAGAGCATCGGCCTGTTGGGCGACGGCTTCGACGTGATGAAAATCCTCTACCAGCGCGACCCGGATATCATCCCGGAGGCGGAACTGGATAAAATTTCCACCGCCCTGCCGCTGGACAAGGGGTTGGTGCTGCAAGCGCCGTGGATGTTCGGGGGCAAATCCGTGGGTTCCATCGGGCTGGACACCTGGCGCGCCCACGTGATCGCGGCGCGGGAATTGGGCATCCAGTACGATACCGGGGAAGGCGGCTATCCCACCTGCTTTTTCCTCAATCGCAAGGGCGAGCCGATCTTCTTCAGCGAGCCGGATATTCAGTTGATCAAAGGGTTTTTCAAGCATGATACCCACTACACCGCCAAACAGATCAAATCTATACTGAGCGAAAACGGGATCACCTCTGAAAAACATCCCGGCATTTTCAAAATTTTGAACGCTTACCCGGAGCTGCAACCGTTCCTGTTCTACGAAGTGGTCAGCGCGGACGATGAGCCCTTCGTCTCCACGGAGCTGAAGACCGGCCTCTTCGGGGTCACCAAGGAGACCATCAAGAAGGCGCGGCGGGTGGTGATCGCCTACAGCCAGGGGGCCAAAATGGGCATCGGGGGGCACATTTTAGCCGGAAAGGTGAACCGGCTGGTGTCCTACCTGCGCGGCATCCAGGGGCTGGAAAAGTTAGAGACCGCCAAACTGCGCAGCCTGATCGAGCGCATCGAGCGCATCGAGAAGAACGCCGAGCATCCCCTGAAAGAGACCGCCGGGAGCGCCTATCCGCATTTGCTGAAATCCCACGACGACCAGGCCATCTACCCGGAATTGAAGGAGCAGCTCTGGCTGATCCAGCAGAAAGCTTACGATTTGAACGCGGCGCGGCAGATCGACCCCATCGAATTCGAGCAGGTGCTGCGGCTGTGCGAGGAGATCATCAGTTATTCCTACACCAGCGTGATCTCGCCCTTCCCGTTCCATAACTGCTACTCTATTGAGGACGTGAAGGCGTTCATCGACATGGTGCGCATGATCAACCCGGAAGCGGTGGTGTCGGTGAAAGTTTCGCCCTCGGTGGACATCGAATTCATCGCCGCGGGGCTGGCGCGCATCGCCCGGGATAATACCGAGGCGGTGGTGAAACAACGCGAGAGAGGGAGAAACGGAGAAACGGCGACGGGGGGAGTGGACGAGTTGGCGGAGTATGCCCGGAAGTACGGGATGAAGATCGAGGTCTGGTTGGACGGTCCCCGGGGCGGCACCGGCGCTTCGCCGAATATCATCAAGGGGCAGATGGGGATGCACATCGAGTACGCCATTCCCCTGATTCACGACCGCTTAGTGCGCGACGGGCTGCGCAACTACGTCAAATTCATCGCCAGCGGGGGGATTCGCACTTACGAAGACGTGATCAAAGCGGTGGCGTTGGGCGCGGACGGGGTGATCTGGGGTACCGCTCCGTTGGTGGCGGTGGGCTGCGACCGTAACCGCAACTGCCACGACGGCTGCTCCCGGGGCATCGCCACCAGCAACCTGATCATGCAGAACCTGCGCGACGTGGAGCTTAATTCGCGGCAGATGGTCAACGCCTTCATCATCATGCAAATGCAGGTAATCCGCGCCCTGGCCGGGCTGGGCTTAAGAGACATCCGGGAGCTGCGCGGGCGCTTCGATAAAATCCAGTGGATCGGCTTGAAGGAGCGGGTGGATTTCCGCATCCGCCAGCGCCGGGAGCACTCCCGCCACCCCGGCATAGACGGCGGGGTGATCGAGCCGGAACCCGCCCACGCGCTGGGGCAGACCAACTGCGGGGTGGCGGCGGTGATCGGCAGCGATCCGGTTCCCAGCTACATCCTCGATGAAGCCCTGCACGCCATGAAAAACCGCGGCATGGACGGGGTGGGGGTGGGCAAAACCCTTTGTTTCCCGGATCATCCCCACCATTACGCCTTCCGCCTGATGGTGAAGGGGCGGCTGCAATTAGAAGTGGAAGAAGAACTGCGTTGCGACAGTGCGACAGGCATCCCTGCCTGTCGCCGCGAGGCCCGCCAAAAGCTGTTGGAATACCGCTACCGCCTGGCGGAGAAAATCAAGGAGGTATTCCTGGATGACTATTTCGATTTTTACGGGGAGACCGGCCTGCCCGCCATCCGGGAAAGCTACAAAAAAGACGCCCACGGGCAGGAGCGCGATTACCGGGAATTCGGCAATCCCAACACCGACCCCGGCGACGTTTTCCGCTTCTTCGTGCGCGTGAAAGAAGGGGTGCGCGACCGCTTTATCGAGCAGGAACTGCTGGTCGCCCCGCGCTTCCTCTATATCCGGGAGTATTTCCCCGGGGTCAGCCGGGCGAATTACCGGCAACATCCCGAATTTCTGCGCAAAGCCGAAGATCTGTTCGTCTTCAATCATTCGGTGTTGCTCACCCAGGTTCTCTACACCTACGAGGCGCAGCCGGAAGATTGGGAGACATTCATGCTGGCGAATAAGTCCGTCAACGGCTTTTTCTCCGCCCCGGCCGGGGATGATCCCCTCTCCGAGCGCCACCTCGACGATTACGGTAAAAAATATTTAGAGCTGCTGCGCGATTTTGCCCGGAAGTATCACTACACCGATTTTGAAGAGAAATACCGCCAGCGTACCCGCAAGATCGCCGCGGTGATGTCCTGCGGAAAGAATTTTGCGGTATGGAAAACCGCCGGGCGGGAAATTCCCTGGGAAACTCCCGCCGCGCCGAATAACATCATCCACGTGCGCCTGGCCACCGGCTCCATCGTGGAACAGATGAACGCCCACCCCTTCGGCAAGCTGCACACCGCGTTAACGCACAACGGGGAGACCACCAATTACGAGACCCTGAAACAGCGGGTGGAGCAGTTCGGGCTGCCGCCCCTGGCGACCACGGATACGGAAGTGGCCTCGCTTAAATTCCACCTGGTCGCCGAGGAATTGGAATATCCGGACTGGGCGCTCTTCGAGGCCTTCTCCCCCACCACCGGCGACGACCTGGCGCTGATCCCGCCGGAGCTGCGCGGGCAGTTGGAAGAGGTGCAGCGGGTGGAATTCACCAGCTCCCCGGACGGGCCTTATCAATACCTCTGTTTGCGCCACCAGCCGGAGCGCAACGTCACCGAGCGGGTGGATTTGAAAGACCCCGCGGACCTGCGCCCCAGCACCACGGCGTTCTGGTACGACGCCAAAGGGGAGCGGAAACGCGCCTTCAGCATCATCGCCTCCGAGGAGCAGGCGATTCAGAAAGTGCTGGATTTACTCGACCGCGAGGGGTTGATCGCCGGGGCGGCGCCCGACCGGGTAATGGTGAGCAACGGGATGATCAGCCGTTTTGAATACGACGATAAAGGCAACATTCAGGATTTCCACATCATCGACCGTTACGGGCGGGAAATCCACCTCGACGATCCCGGCGAGCATTACAGCATCCGGCACAGAGAGCTGCGCGCGCCCGCCAACGCCGCGGAGTTGGAAGCGCAAATCGCCGCCAACGCCGCCCGGCTGAAAGAGTGGATTCGCGAAAACCTGCCCGGGTGGGATTTTGACACGTTTCGCTGGGTGATGCAGAGAATTGCGGATGGGAGATCAAAAAATAATAATTGGCAATTGGCAATTGGCAATTACCAATTGGCAATTGAATTACTAACCTACTTCATCGACTACCTGCGCACCATGGACACCGGAACGAAGGCCGCGGGGTCGCTCATCGACGTTACCCGGGCGGTTTTGTATGATTATTTTGACCGCCTGGCCGGAGCGGATTCGCAGGCCTGGGTAAAGGCGGGCGTGCAGCACGGCGCTATTTCCGCCCCCCTTGACGCGGCCGCGCAAACCCTGCTGATCGACGCCCGGGGATTCGAGCCGGAAGGCATCCATCCCAAACTGGCGCTGAGCGCCTTCCTGGCCCACGCCTACGATTTGGGCTGGCGGAAATACGTGCTCTACCGGGTCAGCGGCCAGCGCCTCATCTCCACCGCAGTTATGGGCAATGGCGACACCGACGACGTGGAAATGGAAGTGTACGGCACCCCGGGAGAATACTTCGGGGCCTTCATGCAGGGCGGGACCATCCGCTGCCACGGCAACGCCCAGAACTTCTGCGCCATGGGGATGCACCACGGCAATCTCTACGTGTTCGGCAACGCCGGGAAGGTGTGCGGCTACGCTTCCAAAGGCGGGGCGGTGTACATCCTCGGCGACGTGGTGGATCGCGGCTGGACCAACTCCGTGAACGATCCCCGCTGCCAGGATTTGCAAATCCACATCCTGGGCAGCGCCAGCAAATACTGCGGGGAATCGCTGATGGGCGGGGATTTCTTCTTCGGCGGGCTGTATTTCGACAACAAGGGCAAACTGCGTTTGCAGGAGCGCCCCTACCGCGGCACCAAGCTGTTGGGCGGGGCCTCGCGCGGCAACATGCTCTTTTTCGACCCGGAAAACCGCCTGGATCCGCATCAATACACTCACGGCAAATTCGTCGAACTCACCGCCGGCAACTGGCCTTACTGGAAAGAGCGGGTGGAAACCACCCTGCGGCTGGCGGGGGTGGAAATTGTGGGAGAGAACGGTTCCGGCAGTTTTGTGGCCGATGGCAAGGAATTTAAAATCGCACCGGAGAATTTTAGGTTGATTATTCCCAGGGGTGGGTTGAAGGGGTATGAGTCGCATTAAAACGGTGTTAAAGTGCGCAGGTGTTATGCCTGCCTGACTGCCGTATTTCAGGCAGGCAGGGTGTTTTAGTGCTCTTCTGCTGTAACGCCTGAATTGGGGGTTGACAGGGCATCCGTTGGCGATTAAATTGAAACAGGCAAATAAGAAGGATTCCAGGTATGCAAGCATTTAAACAACTCAGCAAAATCAAAAATGGCAAAATCACCATTGACGTTCCGCCGGATTTTGAGGCGGAAGAGGTAGAGGTAATAATTTTGCCGGTAGAAGAATCACTCAAGTCCAAAAGAGAGCGTCTGAAAAAATTGCTGCTTTCCGCGCCGACGCTAAGCAAAGAAGAATTGAAAGAATTTGAAGAAGTGAGAAAATGGTTGAATCAATGGAAAATTCCCGAATTTTAGTCGATACGAATATCTTGATTGACCATTTTCGGAAAAAGCGCAAGAACACCACCATCTTGTATCGATTGAATGAACAATATCATTTAGCAATCTCTACCATTACAGAATTCGAATTTCTTTCGGGATTCTCAAAAGCACAAGAGGCTTTGGGAAGAGAGATAGTGCGTGAAATGGATATTTTATCTTTCAACACGGATTGTGCGCGACAAGCCGTAATTATTTACCGCGCTTTGAAAACCCAAAATGCCCTCGTTCCGCCGATGGATATATTTATCGCCGCAACAGCAATTGTTCATCAACTTCCTTTGGCGACATTGAATGCCAAACATTTTGAGCGTATCAAAGATTTGATATTGATTCCCGCTTAAAAATCCTGGCACCTTTCATAAAACAGCGACAAACAAGAGTATCATTCCTGTTTTCACCAATCCTTAGAAGAAAGCAAGAAGCAGAAGATCACGCAGTATTGATAGGGAGTTGGGGTATTTGATTCGGTTTCTAAAGCTTTTCCATCAATCGAATATCCAAACTTGATTGATAGCCTTGAATCTGGCCTTGCCGAAGTTTTTGAAAGAAAACCCCGTAATGTTCGGGTGTCAGAAAATTGAATTGATAGCGCAAGGTCTCGCCGCCGTCTTGCAAATGTTTGTTGACACGGGCAAAATGCTCCTGGGCGTATTTGTATTTGGCGAAATTTTCAGGGGCAGGGTCTTTGAGTTCGTCATCGTCTTTGATTTCGACAACCAATATAAGCGGCTGCGTTACTTTAATGAAAAAATCCGGGCTGAACCAGCCGCGTACGCGATGTTCACCCTTGAGCCATGCAAATTCAAGATCATAAAAGCGAGCAGCAGTATTTTTTATCCACGCCGCAATGAACTGCAAAGTATCCGGTGCGATAAGCCCTTTGATAAATTTGTTTTCGTTGGATGAGTCGGCAATGACGGCATTGAGCGGCGTTTTGAAGTGAAAGTGATTGGCAACGTGATACTTGCTATAAGTTGATTCTTGTTCACTCACTTCGTCAAAAAACTCCAACTCCTCATCCTGCAAACTGCCCCGCGTTAAGTCTGTCCAAAAATAGGTTTTGATACCGCGCAAGTCGGCAGCGCTGACGTGCTGTGCTTGCCGCTCCCGTGTGAAAAGAGTCCTGGGGCTTTTCTCGGTCATTACCCAGCGTACAAAGGTAGCTTCTCCCCGGTGCAATACATTTAGGCTCCGCAAAAACGTCTGCTTCATGGCTTCGGTAGCTTCAGTTCTTTTCTTACGCTTCAACGACTCGCGCACGATTTCTTGCAGACGCGCTATGGGGAACTGTTTGCGATACACCTCAGCATCGGGCAAGTCTTCCAGGCTTTCGTACATATATTCCGCGATTTGTTCGGCGGTGTAGGTTTTGTGCCGCACTTGTGTTTTCCACGTTTGGCGCTCGCCCGAACCGGCTCGTTCAAACTCGATGCTGACATCTTGCGCTTCTTCGTCATCGGCCAGGTCCACATAACCTTTACTGAACATTTCGTAGGGCTTGGTTTGAATAACCTTGCGTTCGGGAGTCGTGGTCAAGTGGTAATCAATTTGATGCAAGTCAAAATGATAGGGTGAGTCGGCCAGCACCCGCGAGGGCAGTTGCCGTTCGATTTCCAGCACTTCATCATATAAGTGCTTGATGCTGGATGCCCAGGCTTCATGATTGAACACCGTCACCTCGGGCTGTACGCCCTGCCAGTTATCGGGGATACGCAAACCGCGCCCCAATACCTGGGCAATGAGGAGTTTGCTTTCAAAGGCGCGTTTTTCGTGCGGCACAATTTGAAAAACGCGCTTCACGTCCCAGCCTTCGGTGAGCATGGAGACCGAGACAATCCACTCTACTTTGCTGTTGGGCTGGTCTACATAGGGCAGGCGGTCGAGTTCATCCGACTTACTGTGAATCCGTAAGACGCGTTCTTGCGCCGTGCCGGTGGACAAACCTTCCTGTTCGCACAAAAAAGCGCGAAGTTCGTCGGTCACATCGTCACAAGTGGCGATATCGCGGGTGACAATGATGGATAGGGGGTGGATATTGCGTTTTTGCTTTTTCAGGTCTTTACGAATGGTTTCATGGTAATTGCGAATCAATTGCCAATAATCATCCGGCTGGCTGGTCCTGGGCATTTCGGCCACGTACTTCACCGACTTGACCCGCTTCTCTTCCATCGCCTGCCGAAGGGAATAGCGGAAAATCACGTCAGCAAAATACTCGTTTTCAAGGTAGCACGTTCCTGACACGCCGAGGATATATCGAAAACCATAAGCGGGGTCAGCCAAAAATTCCTTCCACTTTTTGACCTTACTCGCGCCCCAATCTTTAGCGGAGTTATAGACGTTATGCACTTCATCATTCAGGACCGCCGTGCGCGCACCTTTGCCTTGCAAACTATCGCGGATGGATGAGCCGGTGCTTTTTAGCACGGCGTGACGGTTTTCGATACAAATACTTCCCTCGGTGATGGTTTCGCTGGCTTGAATGATTTTGGGCGTTGTGATTCTGGCATTAACTGGAAGCAGATCGCGCAAATCGGAATCACCTGCCAATTCGCGGAATTTTTCGGTGAGGCCCGCTTCAATGGTGAGGGAAGGGCAGAGCACCAGCACGCGGTCAACCGCACCCTCGGCCAGCAGAATCGCGGCGATGCCGTAAAGAACGTAACTTTTGCCGGTGCCGGTGGCAAGGTCAAGCGAGGCCGAGAGCTGGTCGGGCAATTGCAGGTGGCGTTCCAAACCGGCCCATGAACCATAGCGTTTCTCCAACATTCCTTTGGGGTCGTTCTGGAAATTTTCTTTGGCGAGAACGCGCAAGTTGGCATAGCGCCCGCCGAGCAAATAGCGCAAGGCCGTGCGGATGGCATCTTTTTGATATAGGCGGTCGCCGCAAAGGGCGTCTAAAAATTCTTCGTAGCGCGACTCATCCCATTTCGCCGGGTCAACGGCAGGGCTGACGCTCAACATCAAATCTTCATTACGAAAACGCTGGCGGTCGCTGGCAGGCATGGCGCTTATTCCTCCTGAGCAGGCAGCTTAAATTCATCCCGCGTAATAATCTGCGTCGCCTCATTGCCGTAAATGTCCATGAACACGGCCATGATTTTCTCCCCAATGTTTTCCGCCGGAAACCAGGCGTGCCAATCGGCGGCGGCTATGTCTTTGGCGTAGAGGTGGGTGTGGAGTTGAAAAACTTCGCCGTTGTAATCCAGGTCGAGCAGGAGCATAGAGAAGGCATCCATACCCCGTGACTCCAATCCACCGCGCACCCGCGCCTTGCTCTCAAAAGATTCGAGCTTGATATAGGCTTCCTTGCGCAATTGGCCGGGGCGTTTTTTGAGGCCCGTTTTGTATTTCACGGTGGGCGGCTGGATGAAATCGAAACCTTCCGCGTCTATCAGATCGTTGACGGCGGTTTCGTCCTGGGGTTGTTGCAGGGCGCTGAACTCGCGACGGTGCAGTTCGTTGATGAACGAATAGGGAATGCGCAGGGCGTAATACCGAACGCCGTCAAAGGTCAGGTAGTCTTGCTGGAAGGCAAAGGTGTGGCGCGGAGCGATGATGTAAAACTGGCGCGAGATTTTGTCGCCGATGCGGCGGTGAATGGAGAGAATGGCCTCTTCGTCTATTTTGGCATCAGGGTTGTCGTGATGGTCATAGACCAGCACACTGCCGCCGCGCCGCTTGCCATCCAGTTTTAGACCGCCGATAGTATGCGGCTCGTCCTTACATTCAAAGAGTTGCAGGGCGAAAAAGCGCCAATCCTCACGCGGCAATTGCTTGAGCGTGGAGAAATCGTACAGGCCCGCGTTGTATAGCGTGAAGGGCCTGGGCGTCAGCGGCTTGCCTTTGTTGCCGATTTCTTTCTTGAGATTCAGCATGCGCTTCTGAATGGTGTATATAGCAAGTTTGCCACGGTCTATGCCAATCCAACGGCGGTTCAATTTTTCGGCAACGGCGAGGGTTGTGCCTGAGCCAACGAAACAATCTAATACAATGTCCCCCGGATTTGATGAGGAAGCAATGACACGATTAAGTAGGCTTTCTGGTTTCTGGGTTGGGTAATCTATGCGCTCTGCCGCTTGCGAATTAACTGGGAAGATATCGAGCCATATATCCAAAGGTGGCATTCCCGGTACGTCATCAAGATATCGCTTCAGACGCGCTACACCGTTTTTAGTGTAGTACAAGCGGTTTTCCCTTTCATATTGATGCATTGTCTCAATGGGGCAACGCCAATTTTTCGTCACACCTTTCCAAGTGTAAATGTAACCTCCGCCTTTTAAGCCTGTCCCAATTAAGTCGCCGTCAGCGAATCGTCTACCATCCTCACCTATATGCTTGTAGCGTTCTTCGATGTATTCTTGAGTATAAGTAGTGTATTGTGGATTGAAGGGATGATTTTCTGAGCGCGTGTAAAAAAGCAACGTATCATGCACATTAGCATAGGTATTGGAGTCGCTGTGAGCTGACGTGCGTTTCCAAACAATCTCATTTGTAAAGTTACTTTCCCCAAACATCTCATCCAATATTACTTTTGCGTAGTGAACCTTGCGAGTGTCAAGGTGAAGATAGATACCGCCATCGCTAGTGCATCGTGGCGGAAATTATTCATCATTTAAACTGTAAGAGGCCGCCCCTTATAAGTCCATTTAAACGGTTTGGCCATAGTTCGATTAAAATACTCTATGAATTCTAATATTTTCTGCTTGA
>WYBG01000051.1 GCA_011526015.1 Deltaproteobacteria bacterium
ACTCCGACCGCGGCCACGCCAAAAGCAGCAAATACGAAGGAAAAGTCTCCCGGGAAACCATTGCGCAGCGCAGCCAGCGGCTGCGCGAACTGAGCGCCCGCAAGCGCCGCATCTATTTCCAACAATTCATTGGGAAAGAAGCCCTGGTTCTTTTCGAGCAGCGGAAAAACGGCTTCTGGAACGGGCTGACGGATACCTACATCCGCGTAAAAGTGCAATCCGATCTGAATCTGGAAAACCGGCTGCTGCCGGTGCGGTTGGAGGGGGTTGAGGGCCAGGCAATGGTGGGGAGGTTGAGATAGTGTTAACCCGTCCGTAGCGTGCTATCACCTGACATTTGAGAATTTGAAAAGGTGAAACGGAGAGCGGGGGAACCGGAGAAACGGAGATTTGCATCTCCCACTCTCCGTTTCTCCCACTCCCCGGCTCACAGCATTGACAATTGTCAAATGTCAGGTGATATGACACCCGTTCGTAGAATATCGCGCCACTCTACCCCCCTGCCCTCTCCTTCGCTCTCCCGGCCATATTGATCTCATGCGCCGCCATTACCCGGCGAATCCAGGGCGTCAAAACCGCAATGACCAACGCTGCAGCCACCGCGCTGACAAAATTGATCAAGAATATCCAATCTAACGAAGGCACTCTTTCCCACAGCCCCGCCAGCACCCCGGAGAGTTTGTTGCCGATGGAGGTGGCCAGGAACCAGCCGCCCATCATCAGCGCGGTGACCCGCTTCGGGGAGAGCCGGGAAACCAGCGCCAACCCCATGGGGCTGAGGCACAATTCTCCCAGGGAAATGATTCCGTACGTCGCCACCAGCCACCAGGCCGAGGCTTTCCCGTTTCCTGCAACCCACACCGCCATGACCATGAACAGGGCGGAAATCGCGGTAATAAACATGCCCCAGGCGATTTTTGCCGGGGTGGATGGCTCTTTGCCGCGCCGCCGCAGCCATCCGAAAAATCCCACCAGCAAAGGAGTCAGAAACACAATGAAGAAGGGATTGACGGATTGAAATATTTCCGTGGAGATCAAAGTGGCGCGTTGGCCCGGCTCCGGGCGCTCTTGAGGGGGAACGTTGCGCCAGTAGGAATCGGCGGCATCAGGGTCATGAATGCTGGTCCCGATGGTTGCGTCCTGGTCGAATTGGAAAAAACGTAAAACCGGCCCCAGCGCCCCGGCTTCGCGGCGGGTGTTCTCTTCCGCCCAGTAAGTCAGCGAGGACCCGCTCTGGTGGAAAATCATCCAGAAAACGATTACCACCGCAAAAATGGAGAGCAACGCGCCGATGGGGCCCTTTTCATGGTGCGGGGCGCGGACCAGCAGCATCGCAAAATATGCAAGAACCGGAATGGCTGCGAAGATGAACGCCGCAGTTTGCGGGCTGCCAAACACCCCGCCGAAGAACAGGTACCCGATGACCCCGGCGATGCCCGCGGGAATGATAACTTGAAAAATTAGCTGGCCGATGATGCCGGTATCGGCCACGGAACCTTCTTCGCCGCGATCGTGAACTTCTTTGAGGTGTTTTTGCCCCAGGTAAAAGATCACCAGCCCCAGCAGCATCCCGATTCCCGCCGCGGCAAAAGCGTATCCCCAGCCGAAGCGGTTGCGCAGCAGCGCCGCCACAAAGTTGCACACAAACGCGCCGATGTTAATCCCCATGTAAAAAATATTGTAACCGGAATCTTTCAGCTTGCTGCCTTCCGGGTAGAGCCGCCCTACCAGGGTGCTGATATTGGGTTTGAAAAATCCGTTCCCGACCACGATCAACAACAGCGCCACATAGAACATGGTTTCGCCGGGTACCGCGAGGGTGAAATATCCCGCCGACATCAGGATTCCGCCGATGAACACGCTTTTACGGTACCCCAGGAAGCGATCCGCAATGATCCCCCCAAAAAAAGGAGTCAAATAAACCAGGGCCAGGTAAGAGCCGTACACTTCCGCCGCCCATTCCCGGGTAAATCCCATCCCGCCGAATGGTCCCATCTCGTTGGGATCGAGCATGTATAAGGAAAAAATGCCCAGCATCAGATAATAGCCGAAGCGTTCCCACATTTCCGTGAAAAACAGTACCGGTAATCCCCTGGGGTGTCCTTTGAACATAGATCCTCCTGGTGGTGGCAACTGAATTGTATGCGTTGAAGACCGTTTTCGGAAGAGAAGATTTGTTCCGCAGAATGGATGCGACGATCTCCGGGAAAATCGCTATTTAACGGACGGAGAATATACGGGCTGCCGATTTTGAATCAAAACCGAAATTTATTTGCGCAGGCGCAATTGAATACCTCGCAGTAAGGAGTGATCCTGTGGGGAAATTGAATCCCATGTTTCACTGCCGTACACTTTTCAGAAATGGCCCAATTTCGACGGATTTGTCATGCCCGAATGCTACCCGCTTAATACATGCGGGCACAAGTTTAATCGGGCATCCATGATGGCTCGTAGAAGTGGATTCCCGCTAAAGCTTGTCCCCGCATGTATTAAGCGGGGAACATGCGGGAATGACACCCCTTGAGCACCAAAAACAAAAAGTGTACGGTAGTGAATCCCATGTTGGGTTTTGCCGCTTCCGGTTGTATTATACATGCCAGCAATAAACCGGGATGATACCTTGAATACGGTTCCGCAGTGGTTTTACCGGCAGTCGGGAGTAATTCCCTACCGGGTTGTAAATGAGGAGATCGAGGTTTTGTTGATTACTTCCCGCAGTGGGAAACGCTGGATCATTCCCAAGGGGGTTGTGGAGCCGGGAATGTCGCCGGCGGAATCCGCCGCTAAAGAGGCGAGGGAAGAAGCGGGCGTCGAGGGAGAGATTTCCGCTGCGCCCTCAGGCGAGTATGAATATCCCAAGTGGGGCGGCGTCTGCAAGGTGGAGGTTTATCTGCTGAAGGTCACGACCATTCACCCGGAATGGCCGGAGAAATATTTCCGGGAGCGGCGCTGGGTGAGCGTGGAGGAAGCAGCCCGGCTGGTGCGGGAGACGGAGCTCAAAGCTTTGTTTTTGGCATTTTCAATGAGGTGAGAAGAACATGGGCGTAACCATTTTTTATAAGGGGCAATTGCAGTCCCCGGAATTACTCACCCCGCTTACGGAGGAACTGGCCAGCTTAGCGGAAGAAATGGGGTGGAAACAT
>WYBG01000438.1 GCA_011526015.1 Deltaproteobacteria bacterium
TATGAAGCGCGGCTGGCGGAACTCCGCAAAGATAAACGCAGCCTGGGCCCGGAACCCTATCGAGTCCTGCAAAACGTGGAAAACCTGATCAATCAGGCAAAAGAAAAAGCTCAACCCGCTGCGGCAGGTAAGTATGAAGTGGCAAGGGGCGATTACCTGTGGAAGATCGCCAAGAAGCCGGAAATCTATGGCGACCCCTACACCTGGATTCGCATCTACACCTACAACCGCGACCAGATCAAGAACCCCGACCTGATCTATCCCCAGCAGGTATTCAGCATTCCCCGGATGGCCGGCCCCGGCGAATACTGGGTGCTCAAAGGCGAAAGCCTGGGAGCCATCTCGAAAAAAATGGGTAGTTCCTTTACCTGGCATAAGCTCTACGAAGCCAACAAAGACGTGATCGGCGAAGACGCCGCCCGGATTTACCCCCACATGGTGCTAAGATTGCCCAATTAGCTTATCAAATAATTTACATTTATCCAAAAAGGCTCTTGGCTTTTGCCGGGAGCCTTTTTAGTTTAGCCATTCAAGCCAGGGGTTAAGATTAAGGAGAAGTACCAATTGGATGACGTTTATGAACGACTGTTTATGATCGACCGGGTTGATCCAATGATATTGTACGGAGTGGGAGACCAGCATCTCCGGTTGATCGAAAAACACTTTCCGGTGCAACTGATTGCCCGGGGCAACCAGTTGAAGATCCGCGGAAAGCAAAGCGAGGTCGATCTGGTCGAGAATATCTTCAGTGAAATGGTCTTTGTCGCCAATAGAAATAACGCTTTGGCCCTCGAAGACGTGGAAACGATTATCCACATTGTTAAAGCGGATTCCTCCTCTAACCAGTTCTCGCCGGCGGGGACGGAAAGGGTGCATTCTCACCAGGAACTGGATGAAGTGATCCTGTTTACCCAGCGAGGCTACATCAAGGCGCGCACCAAAGGGCAGCAAGAGGTGGCGGAAGCGATCAAACGCAGCGATTTGGTGGTGGTGATCGGGCCGGCCGGCACCGGCAAAACCTACCTGGCAGTGGCATTTGCAGTGGCGGCGTTGAAGGAGAAGCAGGTTAAGAAAATCGTTCTGGCCCGCCCCGCGGTGGAAGCCGGGGAAAGCTTAGGATATTTGCCCGGCGATTATAAAGAAAAAATCGACCCCTACTTGCGGCCGCTGTACGACGCCCTGGAAGAAATGCTGCCCCGGGAGCTGCTGCGGAAATATACCGAGCAGGGCATTATCGAAGTCATTCCCCTGGCCTACATGCGCGGGCGAACCCTTAACAATGCGTTTGTAATTCTGGATGAAGCGCAAAACGCAACATCCATGCAGATGAAAATGTTCCTGACCCGCCTGGGAATAAACTCCCAAGCGATTGTAAACGGCGATATTACCCAGATCGACCTGCCGGAAAAAAGTAAATCCGGGTTATTGGAAATTCAGCGGATTTTGCATGGGGTAGATGGCATCGAGTTCCATTACCTGGATCGCACCGACGTGGTTCGGCACCGGCTGGTGAGAGATATTATCCAGGCATACGAAGAACATAAAAAGCAAACCAACGGCAATCCTAAAAACGGAGGAGCAGAACATGTCTCGGATTCGTGAGGTGGTGATCGCCTCGGCGGTGCGCACCCCCATCGGCAGTTACGGAGGGGAATTAGCCTCGCTGCGGGCCCAGGAACTGGGCAGCATTGTGATCAAAAATAGTCTGGAACGGGCGAAAATCGCTCCTGCAGACGTGGACAAAGTAATCATGGGCAACGTATTGGCCGCCGGCCTGGGGCAGGCGCCGGCCCGCCAGGCGGCGATTTTTGCGGGATTGCCGAATTCGGTTAGCTGCTTGACCATCAACAAAATGTGCGGTTCCGGGTTGAAAGCGGTGATGCTGGCCAGCCAGGCCATCGCCCTGGAAGATGGGGACATCATCGTTGCCGGGGGAATGGAGAGCATGAGCAACGCCCCTTATCTGCTGGAGAAAGCGCGGTTTGGTTACCGCCTGGGGCACGGCGAGATCGTTGACAGCATGATCCGCGACGGCCTGTGGGACGTGTATAACAATTTCCACATGGGAAACGCCGCGGAACTGTGCGCGAAAGAGTGTAATATCTCCCGGGAAGACCAGGACGCCTACGCGAAGCTGAGTTATGGGCGCGCCCTGCAGGCCCAAAAAGCCGGTTATTTCAAAGAGGAGATCGTTCCGGTGGTGCTCAAGGATAAGAAAGGAGATACCGTCATCGATCAGGATGAAGAGCCTGGGCGGGTCAATTTCGAAAAGATTCCCGCTTTGCGCCCGGTATTCCAGAAAGATGGGACCGTCACCGCCGCCAACGCTTCGTCGATCAATGACGGCGCTTCCGCGCTGGTGGTAATGGCGGCGGAAACCGCGCAGAAAAAGGGAATCAAGCCCGTGGCGAAGGTGCTGGCGTATGCAACCGCCTCCAAAGCGCCGGAATGGTTTACCACCGCCCCGATCGATTCCATCCGCAAGGCGTTGAAGAAGGCGGAGTTGAGCGTCGATAACATCGATCTCTATGAAGTCAATGAAGCCTTTGCCGCTGTGGCCCTGGTAACCAATCGTACCTTGAACCTGAACCCGGAGAAAGTGAACATTGCCGGGGGCGCGGTTGCCCTGGGGCACCCCATTGGCGCCAGCGGCGCGAGAATTTTGACCACCCTCCTTTATAATCTGAAGAGGACCGGGGGAAAGCTCGGTCTGGCATCCCTTTGTATCGGCGGCGGAGAGGCCGTGGCGCTGATTGTCGAAATGATGTAATCCTCCCGCGGGGATATCTTTTTCAATAACCAATCCTGGTTGTCGGGACGGCATACCGTCCCGACCTTCCATATTCCGCCGAAACTGCGGGGACGATGAACTGTTTCGAGTATCAAGGCGAAGCCGTAACGGGAAATAAAGTTAATTTTGATTTTCATTACTTCGATATTGACAAAACGCACTTACTTCTTTGCAAAAGTTGTTTATTGTTGGCTATTAATTGAAATACTGGAACTCGAGTAGGATCTGAATATGCTTTCGCGTCGATTGGCCCGTAGAATGGCGTTACAAATTCTCTTCGCCAATGAATTCTTAAGAGAAGATATACATTCGGTCGCCGAACGGGTTGCCGAAAGCATGAACGAACAGATTACTCCCTTCACCTTCGACCTCTTGAACAAAACCGTGGATAAGGAAGATGAGCTCAACGACCTGATCCGGCAGCATTTGCGGAATTGGGATTATAAGCGCGTGGCCGTGTTGGACCGGGTGTTGATCCGGATGGCCTTGTGTGAAATTGTTTATTTCCCCGATATCCCGGTAGAAGTTACCATTAATGAGGCGTTGGAAATCAGCAAAGATTTTAGTAACTTAAAGAGTCGCAGGTTTGTGAACGGTATTTTGGATTCTATCTACAAGGAACTGAAATCTGCGAACAAACTATCGAAGAACAATCATCTTGCAATTTCCCTGAACCATAAGCAAAAAACGCATTCCAAAGGCAGCCCGCCGTGAAAGTGGCCATCATTTCGGATATTCACGCCAACCTGGAAGCCTTTCAAACTGTTTTAACCTACCTGCAAGCGGAAAATATATCGGAAATTATTTGCCTGGGAGACATTATCGGTTACGGTCCCCGGCCTAATGAGTGCGTCGAGCTGGTACAAACTCATTGCCAAACCTGCTTAATGGGAAACCATGACCATGGCGTTCTGGGATTGACTGATATCCACTATTTCAACCAGTACGCCCAGGACGCGCTGCTGTGGACCCGCCGGTATCTTTTTCAATATCACAAAGCCTACCTGGAGAACTTGCCCTTCAGCTTTGCGATGGAAGAAACTCTTTTCGTGCATAGCGCCCCGGTTCAGCCGGAAGAATGGCATTACATTTTTACCGCGGACGAGGCGCGGCAGAATTTGCAGCGTATCGCTCATCGCCTGGTATTCGTCGGGCATTCCCATATTCCCATGATTTTTTCTTACCGGCAGGGGGTCTTGGGGGCGGGGCGGGTGCAGTTAGACCTGGAGAAAGATCGCTATATCGTCAATGTCGGCAGCGTGGGGCAGCCGCGCGACGGCGATCCCCGGGCCTGCTTGGTGATTTTTGACCGGGACACGCATACGTTGGAATATATTCGCCTGGAATACCCGGTGGAAAAGACCCACCGGGAAATTCTGGAAAATCATCTGCCCCCTTTTTTAGCCATGCGGTTGTTGACCGGCCAATAACCGCGGCAAACCAGCTTTCAGCAACCAGCCGTCAGCAATCAACTGGCTGACAGCCAATGCAAAATATCGTTCCCCTGAATTTTTTAGGAGTGCTATGAAAGCCAAACCTGTTTTTACGGTATATTTTCGGTATGTCTTTTTCTTCCTGTTTTGGCTCCTGCTCCCCGGGGCGCTGTCCGTTGCCAAAGATAAATTGCCGAACGTTCCCCCCGCGGCCCGCGCCCCTGTTGATACCCTGTTCCACGGCCCCCTGGACCGGGGAATCAAACTGGTTTACCAGGATCGCTTTCAGGAAGCCATTCTTCTGTTCGACAGCTTGCAGGAGACTTTTCCCCATCACCCCGCGCCCTATTTTTACCGCGCCGCGACCTACCAGAGCTGGATGAGCAGCTACCGCTTCAACAAATTTCAGGCGCAGTTGGAAGATGACGTTCAAAAAGCGATTAATATTGGCAACGAACTGCTCAAACAGCGCCAGGACGACCCCTGGGTGAATTTTTACATCGGTGCGGCCTATGGCTACCGGGCTTTTTTCAAAGTGCGCAGTTGGAATTTCATCGGCGCTTATGCTGACGGGAAAAAGGGCATCGGGAATTTCAACAAGGCGCTGGAAAAGGATTCCACCCTGTACGACGTCTATTTAGGGTTGGGCACTTATCACTACTGGCGCACTGCCCGCTCTTCTTTTATCCGCGTTATTGCTTTCTGGATGCCGGATAAGCGCGATTTCGGCCTGGAGCAAATAGAATTCACCATCCGGCATGGGCGCTACGCCCCGGAAGAGGCCACCCTGGCGCTGGTCACTTCCTTATATGATTACAAAAAATACCAGCGCGCTATCGAAGTACTGGAAAAATTCATGGCTGGTTACCGGACCCAGTTGATCTCCAGCCTGTATCTTCACGGGCGCTTGCTGGTGGAGTTCCAACGCTGGCCGGAAGTGCGGGAAACCTTTGCGGAAATTCTGGGGAGGTTAGAAAATTACTCCTATCCCTCTATCGGCTACCAGGTAGAGTGCAAATATTGGATGGCCCTGGCACTGCAAGGCGAAAACAGGCCGCAAGAAGCGTTGGCGCTGGCGGAAGTCGCCCTGGAGCAAAGTAAACTGCGTAACAAGGCGGTGGAATTGGAAGGGCAATTCGACAGTTTTGAGGACATCAAAGGCCGCCTGGAAAAACTCGCGAAACAATTAAGAGAAACCTCAAAACCATAAATGCTTCCCCCCGGAATACCGCCGATTTCGAGAGAATACCATAGTTTGCTATCATGCCCTTAAATTCTTTTACCGCGTATTTGCGTATTGAATTTTCCGCTAATTACCGGTATATTCCCGCGATTTATGAGTCCAATTCTTTGCCGTGTGCGACTTACCGTCCCTTTCAGCGTTGGCATAATTTTGATTAAAAGCAAAGGGATGTGTAATGGGCGCATGTCAAATTGCACGGGGTCTAATGCAATTTGAAACAAAAGGAGTGCTCCGAAGGAGCGGCTTTGCCGCAGAATTTATTCTGCACTGTTAGTGCATCCCGGCATTGAGGTTGTTGCAGATTGTCATTCCCGAATGTTTTTATCGGGAATCCACAGATACAAAGTCATAGATTCCCGCTTAAAACATGCGGGAATGACAGACTGGAGCCGCTTTTTAGTCAATCTGCGACAGCCTCCATTCCGGGATTGTGGCAAAGCCATCCCTTTGGGGCACGCCCAATGATAATTGGGTGTGTGAAGAAAAACCGGGCGATAACATGCAAAACTTTACAGCCATAAACTCATCGCGCAAAACCCGCCTCCCGGCGGCGCCCGATTTTCCCCCCGGGGAAATCACCGGCCGGCGCTACCGGCTGCGCTTTGCCCGCACCCCGGGGGAGATCGACGCGGCGCTGAAGCTGCGCTTCGAGGTATTCAACCTGGAACTGGGGGAGGGGTTGGAGAGCTCATTTGCTACTCAACGGGATCAGGATGATTTCGACGCCCAGTGCCATCACCTGATCGTGATCGAAAAAGAGAGCGGGGAGGTGATCGCAACCTACCGGATGCAGACCCGGCAAATGGCCGAAGCCGCCAACGGGTTCTATTCCGCGGGAGAATTCGACCTCTCCGGGCTTACTTCAGTGGTATTGGACAGCGCCGTGGAAGTCGGGCGCGCTTGCATCGCCAAGCCGCACCGCAACGGGAGGGTGCTTTTCCTGCTGTGGAAAGGGATTGCGCAATATATGGTGCACGCGCAAAAGCGCTATCTATTCGGGTGCTGCTCCCTCACCAGCCAGGACCCCGACGAAGGCAAGGCGGTGATGGAATACCTGGAACAAAACGGATATGTTCGGAAAGATGTATGGGCTTTGCCCCAACCCGGTCTGGAATGTTACCCGGAACATTTTATCCCCGCTAAAGCGGTAGAGGTTCACATTCCCATTCTCTTCCGCCTGTACCTGGATTACGGCGCGAAAATCTGCGCTCCCCCGGTTATCGACCGGAACTTCAAAACCATTGATTACCTGGTTATCCTGGACCTGGCCGACCTGGACCGGCGAACCCGGAAAATGTTTTTCCAATAACGCCCGATTTCATGAGCACTGCAAGAGCGATTTTTCGCGTGGCGGCCGTCAGCATATCGACCTTGGTTCACTACCTGGTTTTGCTGGGTGGGACGGCCTTGCTGGCGTTTTCCCACGACCTGAGAGCGCGCTGGCGCATGGCCGTGGTGCGAAGCTGGGCCAAATCCGCCGCGCGTATCTTAGGCATTCGCATCAGGGTGCAGGGAACCCCGCCCCGCCCGCCGTTTTTCTTAGTATCCAATCATTTGAGTTACCTGGATATCGTGGTCTATTTTACGCAGTTGAATGGCGTCTTCATCGCTAAAAAAGAGGTGCGTTCCTGGCCGGTTCTGGGATTCCTGGCGCACACCGCCAATACCCTGTTCATTGATCGCCGCAATCGCCGCGACCTGGGCCGGATCAATCGGTTTATTGCCGGGCATATCAACGCGCACCAGGGTATTATCCTTTTCGCCGAGGGAACCAGCACCGCCGGCGCCACGGTGAATCCCTTCAAACCTTCTTTGTTAGAATATCCCGCGGGAAACAATTTTCCGGTATCTTACGCAAGTATCAGCTACCGAACCGCCGCGGGAGCGCCCCCGGCGCATTTGGCGGTGTGCTGGTGGGGAGAGATGACTTTCGGCGACCACGCTTTCAACCTCTTCAAGATTCCCCGGGTGGAGGCGAGCATTGTGTTCGGGGAGCAGACCGTTCAGGAGCGGGATCGAAAACGCTTAGCCAGTGAATTATGGAAACAGGTTCATAAACAATTTATACCGGTGGTAACCATGGAGGAATTATGACCTACGAACGAATTTTAGTACAGGAAAATATCTATCACCTTCAACAGGGCATCGAGTTGATGGATCGCATGGGCGATGAATTGTACCGCCGCAATGATCCGGCCCGCTTCGGCAGCGGTCCCGGCAAACATTTTCGCCATATTTTGGACCACTACCTTAGCTTTATAGGGGGGGTGCAGGGGGAAATCGACTATGACGCCCGGGAGCGCGACGCCCGCCTGGAAGAAGACTGCGCCTACGCGATGGGGAAGACCCGGGAAATCATCGCCGGGTTGGAAGGATTGCTGCACCAGCCCCAGACCCTTCAGCGGGCGGTGCAGGTGATCAGCAACGAAGGCGAAGAGGCGGAAAACGGTTCTCCCTGGAGCCAATCCACCCTCAAGCGGGAATTGCAATTCCTGCTCAGCCACACCGTGCATCATTATGCCCTCATCGCGTTGATCCTGCGCATCCAGGGCTTCGAGACGCCGAAAGAGTTTGGGGTCGCGCCCTCCACACTGAAATACCGGAAATCATTGGCGGAAGGATAAGAAAATAGTAGGCAAGTAGGCAGTGGGCAAGTAGGTAGTAGGCAGCCGGGTTCAAATCCTTACGCAAAATGGCAGGCTACCCGGTGGGACTCGCTGATGCTCCTTAACGGCGGGCGGCAATCGGTGCAGATTTCCGGTCGGTTTTTTTGCCGGTAGAGGTTGCAATTGCCCGCGTATTTACATCCCCTGGTTATATTCAACCCCAATTTATCCCCGTTGCTAATTTTCTCGACCTGCATAGAGCTTCTTTCAGCCGGGAGGCCTGCCGCAAAGAGTTTTTGGGTGTAGGGATGGCAAAATCCCCTCCGGCGGGCGTCTTCGCGCGTAAATATTTCCACCAGGCAACCGTCATACATCACCGCAATGCGCTCCGCAACGGTTTGAACCAGGTTAATGTCGTGGGAAATCAGCAGCATGGTAATCCCGTGCTGCGTTTGCATCTCCAGCAGGTAGCGCAAAATGTGTTTCACCTGGGAGGCGTCGATCCCGGAAAACGGCTCGTCCGCTAACAGCAGCGCCGGGGGCGCGGCAAAGGCGCGGGCAATGCCGACCCGCTTTTTCTGCCCGCTGCTCAACTCGTGGGGATAGCGATCCAGGTGTTCGGGCTCCAATCCCAACTTAGCGAAGATTTCCCGGATGCTCCCCGGCCGCTCCGCTTTGGATAAACCGCTGTGCAACCCATAAACCTCTTCGAGAATATCCTTCACCTTCATCCCCGGGTTCAAACTGGCGCCCGGGTTTTGAAAAATCTTGCGCACCCGGCGGCGAAAATCTTTCATGGCGGGATAATCCAGCTCGAAAATGCTCTTCCCCTCGAAGCGAATATCCCCGGAATCCGGCGCGATCAATTTGAGTATCAGGCGGGCCAGGGTGGTTTTCCCGCAGCCGCTTTCGCCTACCAACCCCAATATTTCCCCTTTACGGAGCGAGAGATTCAGGTTATCCACCGCGGGGAGGGATTGGCCGTTCTTATTCCCGTTCAGGAAGGTTTTCGGCCCGCCGTAAAAGCATTTTCTGAGGTTTTGAATCTCCAAAATGTTATCCATTCTCATTTCCTCCCGGAATGGCGCCGGTTTCATACAGCCAGCAGCAGACCCGGTGGGAGTCGCTGAGGACAAATCCCGGCGGGCGGCGGAGCCGGCAGCGCTCCAATCTTGCCCCGCATTCCCGGTAATAGACGCACCCCTGCTGCGCCGGGGATATGTTTAAGATGGAAGAGAGCTCTTCTGGGGAGGCGTGGCCGTTTCCCGAAAAAACGTTTAAGGGGTCGAGCAGGCGGCGGGTAAAGGGATGGATGGGCAAATCCGGGTCGCGCAGGATTTCCCCCGCTGCGCCCTGCTCTATTAGGCGGCCTTTATAGAGAACTGCGATGCGGTCCGCGAAGGATTTGACCAGCGCCATATCGTGGGTGATGAACAGAACGGAGAGATTCATTTCCTCCCGCAAACGCGCCAGCAGCAGCAGGATCTCCTTCTGAATGGTGGCGTCCAGCGCGGTGGTAGGCTCGTCGGCGATGAGCAGTTGCGGCTCGCTGCACAGCGCCAGGGCGATCATGGCCCGCTGCGCCATGCCCCCGCTCAGCTCGTGGGGATAATAATTGTAAACAATTTTCGGGTGCTTGAAGGCCACCCGCTCTAACCACGCTTCCGCCAGCTCCCGCGTTTCCGCCGGTTTTGCGCACTTCCAGCGGCGCAGCAGCACCTCTTCGATCTGCTCCCCGACCTTGAAATAAGGATCCAGGCAGCTCAACGGCTCCTGGAAAATCATGGCGATCCTGTTTCCGCGTACTTTTTCCATCCGTTTTTGATAGCGGCGCTCCCAGCGCAGATATTTTTCAACCCTGGCGACCGCGCCGTTCTCTTCCGCCACGCTACAGCAATCGCCTAATTCCTCCAAAAAATTTTCTCCTTCGAAGCGGATCTCCCCGCTGACCACGCCGGGAAAACTATCCAGCAATCCCAAAATCGCCAACGCGGTGACGGTTTTCCCGCTGCCGGATTCGCCGATGAGCGCCAGAACTTCCCCTTTCTCCATCGCGAAAGAGACCCCCTCAACGGCGTTGATGAAGCCGAAATCGCGATAAAAACAGATTCTCAGGTTTTCGATTTCTAATATGTTCATCTCAGCCTGCCTGCTCTGCCGCCGCGGTTGCGAACCATTTACTCAAACCCTCCGCCAGCACCATAAAGCCGGCGATGGAGAGAATGATGGCCAGGGAAGGGAAAAACAGCATCCAGTAGTGCTGGCTGGAGATGTAATCCATTCCGCTGGCGACCATCCCTCCCCAGCTTACCTGGTCTTTCACCCCCCAGCCCAGGTAACTCAACGTGCTCTCCAGCAGGATCACTTCCGCGATTTCATAGGTCAACTGGATGAAAATGAGGGCGTTGCAATTGTGCCAGAGAATGTGCTTGAAGATAATCTTGTAATCCGGAAGCCCCAGTTCTTTGGCGGCTTCGATGAACTGGGTCTCCTTGAGCGCCCGCACCTTTTGCTGCACGATGTCCATAATTTTGGTGGAGGAGAGCAGCCCGATGGTTACCATAATCACCAGGAAATCGTACCCCAGGGTAGCGACGATGATAATCAGCATGATCAGGCGCGGCAGGGTGGAAACGTTGGCGGCAAGATAATCAATGATTTTCTCCGCGTACCCCCCGTAATAACCGGCAATGATGCCCAGGGGAACCCCGATGAGCAGGGAAACCAGGATGGCCAGCAAACTTCCCAAAACGGCGATGCGGGAGCCTTCCATGATGGTCGCCAGCAGGTCGCGCCCGTACTGGTCGGTTCCCAGGTAGTGAAACGGCTGAATTTCCGCTTCCGTTGGATCGAGCGCGAACAGATCTTCCGCCTCACCCGGCGATGTGGAAGCGGAAGCGTGCCGGGGAGCCAGCAAGTTGCGGAAAAGCCCGATGGAGGGAGGCTCGCTCACGAAATCCGTCATCGAAGCGTTATTCCGCGCGGAAAGCCGCCGGGCGTCGATCCAGTGTTTATAATGCTCGCTCAAAAAAGAGAACAAGACCAGGGAGAGGACGACTGCGATCCCCAAAACGATCCGCAAGCTTCCCGGCCTTTTCAGAAGCCTCCGCAGCGGATGCCGAATGGTTTGATAAGCGACTTTCATGGCTTGCTCAGGCAATGCTTTTGGCGCGGGGATCGATAGCGTTGCCGGCCATTTCCAGCGCTATTTTCACCCCCAGAACCGTGATAATCGTTATGATGGTGATGCCTAAGATAAGGGGATAATCCCGGGATTTCGCCGCATCGATGCTCAGCAGCCCGATTCCCGGGATGGCGAACATGTACTCGACCACCACCGCCCCGCTCAACAGAAAGACCAGGCGGTGGGAAATAATCGTCAAAACCGGGATGGCGCAGCTTCTCAGGAGGTGTTTGAGGTAATTGGCCGATCTCGCTTTCACCGCCCGCATATACATTTTGCTCTTGATGTCGTTCAATTCGCTGCGAAAATGTTTGAGAAATTCGAGAGTTGCGCCGTTTCCCAAACCCAGCACGAAAATGGTCGCCGCGTAGAAGATCGCTTCACTCTCCCAAGAGAGCGAGTTCCCTGAAAGGATCTTTTGCCGGAAGGTTGCGGCAAAGATCAAAAAAACCGCGTAGCCGGTGATGAATACCGGGATGGCCGAGAAACTTTCCACGATCTTAAGGGCAATTTGCGCCGCGCGGGAGCGGGGTTTGAACACGCTGAGAAACGCCAGGGGCGCCGAAATCAGTATTGCGACCATCACCGCACCCAGAACGAGTCCCAGGGTGTAGGGATAGGCGCTGAAAACCAGCCGCGTTACCGGGTGCCCCTGGAAGCGGTGCGAGATTCCCCAATTCAGGGTAAAGAAATCCCCCACCCAACCGGCGTACTGGCGCAGCACCGGGCGGCCCACCCCGAATTGCTCCTTCAGGGTTTCGCTCCAGCCGGCGTAGGGGTCGCCGGGGGCCAGGTGAATGAATACGAAAACGGCCAGGGCGGTCAGCAGCGTGATGCTGCAAACATAGAAAATTCGCTTAATCAGAAAAAGGATGGCGGTTTTCACGGCTGCGCTCGCAAAATTATTGTTTCCCAGGCACGGCCTGGCCGTCCCCTGTACCCGTCGTATCCACTTTAACCTCCTGTTCCGGCGGTGCTGTTTTTTTCCCTAAAAGGATCACAACCTCTTTATCCTCTTTTTGCAGGTATCCTTTCCCCACCGGTTTTCCTTTTTCCAGCACAACTACTTGGTAGCGAATCTTGTCTTGCAGTCCCCCGACGGCGAATTTGCCATCAGTTAAGGTTTTGAATTCCCGGATAGGGGGTTCGCCGACCAGGCTCAGCCGTTCAGCAATGCTATCCGGAACCTCACTGCTGTCGGCGTAAAGAACCTTCACGATAGTTCCCTTGCCGTTGGCAGCCGGCGCAGCGGGGGACTGTTTCTTCTGCTGTGTGGGTCCCATGCAACCGACCGCCACAATGGCCGCCGCCAAAACCAGCAACCTGCTTAAAAATCGTGCCATGATGTCTTCTCCTGCTAATTGAACGTTTGCTTCGGAATCCCCCGGGTTGATATTCAACGGGAATTCCCATCCCATCAGCGATAATCAATCGGGATATACCAGTTTTCGATGTATTTGAAAAACGTGAACGGGTGAATATCCTCGGTTCCGTACACTTTCTTTTTGATCGCCGCATACTTATCCAGGGTCCATAAAAAGGTATAGGGAAGCTCGTCGAACAGTAAGCGGTGCAGTTTATGGTTCAACAGGCGTTTCTGTTCCGGGTCATTGGTATTTTTGATGGAGTTGATCAGCGAATCCACCCGGGGATTGGAATAAGAGATAAAATTATTGTATCCATTGGTATGGAACAGGGAACTGACGTCATTGGCGGCGTCGAAAGTCCAACCAGCCATGATCATGTCGAAATTCTTATTTTGAAACACCGCCGCCTGCGCCGCCTGGGAGTCCATGTGTTTGATATTGACTTTGATACCCAGGTCGTTCCAATAGTCCTGGATCGCCACGGCCGCTCTTTCCAACAGGGTGGTGCGCTGGTCGTCGGTTTGAATGATCAAATCGAATATCAGCGCCTTGCCGTTATAGTCGCGAACCCCGTCGCCGTTGGAATCCAGGCAGTTGGCCCGGTCGAGCAATTGTTTGGCGAGATTGGGCGCGTAGGTTTGCATATCCGGCTTCACTTCCGGGTTGTTGTAGGGGCTGGCGGGCGGGTAAGGCCCGCTGATCAACTGGCCCTTGCCGTAGTAGTGATGCTTCAAAATTTTTGCCCGGTCGATCCCCAGGGCCAGTGCCTGGCGAACCTGCTTGATCCGCAGGGCCGGGTGCTGAAAATTGTACCCGATATAGGAAAAACTGAGCGAATTATACTGCCGCAAGTTGAATTGCCCGGTGGTTTCATACTCCGAAATATCTTTAACCCGTACTTCCACCACGGCGTCCAGCCCCCCGGGCGACTTGGCGAGGTCTAACATCCTTTGCGGATCGGGGACGTGGGCCATAACCATCCGATCCAGGTAGGCCCGCCCGCCATCGCTGGGGTTGGCAACTTCCAGCTTAATGACGTTCTTGATATTCTCCACGAAGCGGAAGGGGCCGCTGCCAACCGGGTTGCGCACAAAAGGATTCTGCTTTTGCAGGTAGTCCGCCGCCACGACGTGCCGGGGAACGATTTTAAAGGTAAAGAGATGCTGGGGATTTACCACCGCTTCTTTCAAGATGAATTGCACCTGGTAAGGCCCCAGGATTCGGCAGAGGCTGAACTTATCGACCAGTTTTCTCAAGTAGGGATCGCAGACCGTCTGGGGATTTTTCAGCAGGTCGAAAGTAAATTTCACGTCCTCGCTGGTAAAGGCGGTTCCATCGTGCCAGGCCACATCGCTGCGGAGCTTGAATATCACCTCATTCCCCTTGATGGCGGGCATCTCCGCCGCCAAACGGGGGATGTATTCCCCGAATTCATCTTCATCCAGCAAGGATTCGAACATCAGTTCCATCAAACGGATGTTGGCCATGTTCTGGATCGAAGTGATCGGGTCGAAGGAATCGGGAAATTGGTCCTCCCCGTAGCGCAATTCCCCTCCATAGCGGGTGGGATCGATATCCTGCGCCCCGGCAATGAGCGGAAGCAGCATTACCATCAGCGCCAATCCGAATCGCAGGAGAACGGAAGGTTGCCTGTTTTTGCGCATGATCAGAATTTCCTCTATCGATTATAGACGATTAAGGGATAAAGGTTGAAGGAGAAAGGATAAATAAACATTTAACATCAGCCACGCAACTTTGCTTTTCCTCTCCACAATCCTGAACGAATA
>WYBG01000439.1 GCA_011526015.1 Deltaproteobacteria bacterium
AGCGCATAGAGCACAGAGTAAAGTACAATTATACCCTATGCGCCCTGCGAAAACCTTACCTGGGGGATCGTGGTGATGGAGATGAATGAAAATACCCTTATTCAGCCCTATAAAATTCTGATCGTGGACGATGAATTGCCGGTTCACAAGCTGTTATCGGCTTATTTGAAGAAACACAGCTATATGGTCGATAGCTGTTTGAACAGCCAGCAGATTGTAGAGCGCATTCAGGCGTTCCAGCCGGATTTGGTGCTGCTGGACCTGATGATGCCGGAGCTGGACGGAATCAGCGCGACCCGGCGGGTTCGCAACCTGGAGCTTGTCTCCTACCTGCCCATCATTATGTTGACCGCTAAAAAAGAGACCCGAGACATGGTCATCGCGCTGGAAGCGGGGGCGGATGACTACATCACCAAACCCTTCGAGTTCGATGAGCTGATGGCCCGGATCAACAACATGCTGCGTTTGAAAAAGCTGCAAGACCGCCTGGTGCATAAAACCGAAGAGTTGAACGAAGCCAACCAGCAGATCAACCGCTTAAACCACGTGCTGGTGCAAACCAACAAGCAACTCCAGAAAAAACTGTATGATTTTCACCGCCTGTTCGATATGAGTTACCGGGTGATGAGCCAGTTGCAATTCCAGAGCCTGGTCAGCCAGTCGCTGAGCAATATCCTGGTAACATTTTCTGCCCGCAGCGCGGTATTGTTGTTGATAAATAAGGATGACAGCGATATTTTCGAGGTGGTGGAATACAAAGGGTATCACAACGACGCCCTGCGGAAATTCCGCCTCTACCGCCATGACAAGTTATTTCACTATTTGGAATTGGCAAAGAAAGTGTTTAAGATTCGAGAAGTAGGAGGGGAATTTCAGGAAATCATTCCGGTAATGAAATCCCTGGAGCTCGAAGTTATCAGCCCCTTGTTCCGGGAGGATGATATTATCGGGATGCTCTGCCTGGGCCCCAATGCCAAAGACGAAGAATATGCCGAAGATAGCCTGGAAGCGCTCGGAATTCTATCGAACATGCTGGCGGTGGCGGTGAACAATGCCCGAACTTTTGAGCAGATCAAGGCGCTTTCCTACACCGACGGAATGACCGGCCTGCATAACTATCGCTTCTTCCGCATGAGGATCAAGGAAGAGTTTGCCCGTACCCGGCGGGAAAACACCCCGGTCTCCCTGCTGATCCTGGACGTGGATTACTTCAAAAATTATAATGACACCCTGGGGCATCCCGCCGGCGACGAAGTGCTGCGAAAGGTGAGTGCGATTTTGAAAAAATCCGTGCGCGACAACGACGTGGTGGCCCGCTACGGGGGAGAGGAATTCGCCGTTATCCTGCCCGGGACGGAAAAAATCGGGGCGCATACCCTGGCAGAGCGTATCCGCATCAAAGTGGAGAATACCGCTTTTTTCCGGCAGGAAATTCAACCCGGCGGCAAATTGACCATCAGCATCGGCATTGCCACCTTCCCGGAAGATGCCCTCACCGAAGAGGAATTGATCCTGCACGCCGACAAAGCCTTGTACCACGCCAAGAGAACCGGTAGAAATAAAGTGGTTGACGTGGCAGAGCTTCATGATACCGTGGATAGTGTATGAAAATAGGCATTTCTTGTTATCCGACCTATGGCGGCAGCGGCATTGTGGCCACCGAACTGGGAAAGAGCCTGGCTCAGCGGGGGCACGAAGTTCATTTCATCGCTTACGCCCTGCCGCACCGTTTGAATGATTCATTCGACCCCAATATCCTTTTCCACGAAGTCAAAGTTCCCGAGTATCCCTTATTCGAATATCCTCCGTACTCCCTCTCCCTGGCGACCAAAATGGCGGATATCGCCATCCATGAGAAGTTAGACTTGATTCACGCCCACTACGCCATTCCCCACGCGGTCTCGGCCTACCTGGCCCGGGAAATGATCCGCGACCAGCACCGTTTAAAAATCATCACCACCCTGCACGGCACCGACATTACCCTGGTGGGCGCCGATCCCTCCTTTATGCGCATTACCCGCTACGGAATAAACCGCAGCGACGCCGTTACCACGGTCTCCGAATTTTTGAAGAACGAAACCATCAAAACCTTCAATCCCACGGTTCCCATCCGGGTAATCTATAATTTTATAAAAGAAGAGCGCGACCAGCAGAACATTTGCCGGCAACTGCGGGCCAAATATGCCCCGAACGGAGAACCGATCCTGATACACCTCTCCAATTTTCGCCCCGTAAAGCGCGTTTTGGATACCATCCAGATTACCCGGCGGGTATTGGAACGGATGCCGGTGCGCTTAGTGCTGATCGGCGACGGCCCGGAGCGCTCCCTCGCGGAAAAAACCGTGCGCGACCTGGGAATCGAAAAAAGCACCATTTTCCTGGGCAAACAGGAAGAGGTCTATTTCTTTCTCTCCCTGGGAGATATTTTCCTGATGCCCAGCCAGACCGAGAGCTTCGGGCTGGCGGCATTGGAAGCGATGGCCTGCGGATTACCGTGCATCTCCAGCAACGCCGGGGGCTTGCCGGAGTTGAACATCCACGGGGAGACCGGCTACCTTGCTCCCGTGGGAGACGTGGAGCAGATGAGCAGCCAGGTGCTGCAAATTTTGAGTAATCCTTCATTGAAAGAGGCCCTTTCGCAGCAAGCCCGAAAGCGGGCCTTAGAAAATTTCCACGCCGATTCTATCATCCCGCAATATACCCAACTATATGAAGAAGTGCTGGGAAGTTAGGGGCGGTAATTGGCAATTGGCAATTGGTAATTGCCAATTACCCCCAAAAATTTCCGATTAACTCTTTTGATTTCAGCCCGCAGGTATTAGATTATCGCGTTGAAATTGATTTGGATCATATTTAAATTAGCGCATCGGTGTTATTGTAAAAAGCTAAATGTTCTATGGCCAAAATCATCGATGGGAATATCAAGAGGCAATCATTCGGTAAAATAAACCCACAGCCAATTTGATTTGAGGTGCAAATGATCGAAGTAAAAATCAACGGGTTGTTTTTGACGCAGTCCCAGGCCAGCGGGGTGATTTTAAAAGAATTGGACGGCGATCGAACCCTTCCGATCATTATTGGAGAATACGAAGCGCAATCCATCGCGCTGGGACTGGAAAACATCACGCCTCCGCGACCTATTACCCACGACCTGGTACTGAATATGTTGGAAACCCTGGAGGCGCAGATCGAACGCATCATTATTTCGGATTTAAGGAATAATACCTATTATGCGATTATACAACTTCGGCGCAGGTCGGAATTGCTCGAGATCGATGCCCGGCCCAGCGACGCCCTGGCCCTGGCGGTGCGGCAGGGCATTCAAATCTTTGTAGAAGAAGACGTGATGCGTAAGGGCGCTTACAGCGCCGACGAATTTCAAGACGTGGAAGAACGGCGTATCGATCCCAGCCACGACCGGCTGGAGCACCTGAGACGGGAATTGCAGGAAGCGGTCGATAAAGAAGACTATGAACGAGCAGCCAAACTCAGGGATGACATCAAGAAATTAGAATCTCGCCAATAGATTTTGCAAGGTAAACAGTAAGAAGTGAGAAGTATGAAGTGACAAGTGCGAGGTAGGGATGAAATTACTTTTTCCTTCTCACTTCTCCCTTTTCACTTCTCAATTGCTAAAGGATTGCGAAAAGGAACAGGAATGTCGAAACCAGCGTTGCGAGTACGAATTTACGGAGCAAGGGGGAGCTACTCATCCACCAGTAATCATGGCACTTCCTTCGGAGTGAATACCACCTG
>WYBG01000004.1 GCA_011526015.1 Deltaproteobacteria bacterium
CCTCTTTTTCCAACCAGCCCCCGCTTGCCCTCGGCGAAAACGTTCTCACCGATGAAGATTCCCCGGTTTCCCTGAACCTGCTGCTGAACGACAGCGATCCCGATGGGGATACCCTAACCATCGGGGCCATTTTTCCGGCGGCCAACGGCGCGGTTACGCTCGAGGGGGACAGCCTGGCGGTTTATACCCCCGCGGAAAACTTTTTTGGGCCGGATTCTTTCCGCTACGTGGTGATCGACGGTTTTGGGGGCAGCGATACCGCCACCGTGCTCATAACGGTTCTGCCGGTGAACGATCCCCCGGTGTTGAATCTTCCCCCGGTTCTAAGCTGCATCGCCGGCGACACCCTTTGGCTGGGTTTGGATACCCTGGCGACGGACGTGGACGATCCCGTCGGCAGCCTGGTGTGGAGCGTGGAGCTGCTGGCCGGGCCGGGGATATCCGACAGCATCCAGGTAATTCTCGATCCCCTCACTAACCTGTTGCAGATCATTCCCTTGCCTCATTTTACAGCGCAGGACCTGCCGGTTTTCTTCTCCGTTTGCGATTCTTCCAACGCCTGCGACCATGACACGGCGCTGCTGTCGGTTGTGCCGGGAAACCAGCCCCCGCTCATCAGCGGGCTGCCGGCTACTCTGCGCTTCGCTGCGGATACGACCGCTTCGTTGGATATGTGGGAGTACGCGTACGACCCGGAAACGCCGGATTCGCTGTTGATTTTTGAATTCAGCGTATCCAACGACTCCCTGTTGTACGATTTCAACAGCGCAAGCGGGGTACTGACGCTTGTCGCAGCCCCGGGTTATTCCGGGCAGGCGCAATTGCATATCCGGGTGATCGACCAGGGGAACGCCGCGGCGGAGGACAGCATCCTGGTCATCGTCGATCCGGTGGTGGGAATTGGCGATCCCGCGGCGGGAGATATTCCCAAAACCTTTGCGCTGGCGCAGAACTATCCCAATCCCTTCAACCCGGAGACAGCCATCAGCTATCAGCTTGCAGCGGCCAGCGAGGTGGAATTGGCGATTTACAACGTACTGGGGCAAAAAGTGCGCACGCTGGTGCAGGCGCGGCAGCCCGCGGGGCGCTACGAGGTGAAGTGGGACGGCCGCAGCGACGCCGGGGCTCCCGTGGCCAGCGGGGTGTACATTTACCGCTTTAGCGCCGGCCCCTACCAAAAAGTGATGAAGATGGTCTTGATGCGCTGAGGCTTTCTCACGCTGAAGCGTGGCAATCTGACAAAATACCGATTGCCACGCTTCAGCGTGCTTTAAAATTCCTGAAATTCGAGTCCATCCCCGTTCCCTCCCCACATTTGACAAAAATCATGTTTCATACTGATTAAAGTCATTGTTTCAGAAACCGTTTCCGGGTACCTTTTCAGTAAATATTTTCAGGAGGGTTTTCCATGAAACGGTTCATGCTTTTGATTTTGCTGGCGTTGCCGGTTTTGTTGCGCGCCCAGGGAGAGGCTACCATGCTGTTCCTGCTCATTCCCCCTTCCCCGTTGCTGAACGGCATGGGCGCGGTGGGCGCGGCGCTACCCAGCGATGATCCCTTCGCGTTTCATTTCAACCCCGCGCAGTTGGGGCAGACCGCGACGGGCACTTTTTTTTCGACCCACGTTTATCCCGGCAAAGTGAACTGGATTCCTCCTTTTGATGTGCTTACCTACAGTAATTTTGCCCTGAACCTGGGTTACGGATTTAAAAATTCTGCCGGAAAGACCTGGCTAAAATACGGGGCGGGCTTTATGTCCGGGGGATTAGATTATAACTTTCGAGATATCTATGGTAATCAATACAAAACGAAAGAATCGTACCAGGCGTTTGCCTTTGCAGTAGGGGTAAACCACGGGGTCGAGATCGACGCCGGAATGGCTTATAAGGACATCGATTCTAGATTGGGCTACATCCCGGGCGGCTCTGGTCTGGAAATACCGGAAACCGACGCCTCTGCCATCGACTTAGGGTTATTGGTAAATATTCCCCTGGCAAAAGCGCCCCCAGCCTCCGGCGAGGTTACGGCTGCCCCACCGAAATATTATCCCGTTCTGGATCTCTCCCTGGGATATTCCATATTGAACATTGGCGATGAGTTCTCGTACATTGACGGCGGGCAGGCCGATCCGCTCCCACGCACCGCCCGCTTCGGTTATGGAATAAGAACCGGCGTCAACACGGTCTTGAAAAATTCGGAAACCTTGCAGCTTCTCGGCGTCGAGTGGGCGGTGGAGGCGGAGGATATCCTGATCGAGCGCAAGGAGCAGGGGTTTGAATATCAACCCATCTGGGGCGACATCAACGTCTGGAAAAACATCCTGCTCCTCGAAGGCAGCGATGAAGTGATCACCCGGGTGGGAATGCGTTTCCGCCTGGCGGAGCTTTTTTCCGTCAGTTACGGGCATTTCGACGGACATGGGTATTACAACCGGGAAACCTTCGGAATCGGTTTCAGCGTGAAGGGATTTCTGAAGCTCTGGAACGCCTCCAGCGGCGACGCAACATCGCGCTGGCTGGCAAAACACTTCGATCTCCGGTATTACAACGCCAATTACTTCTCCGGCCACGAGTTCGAGACCAATTTCCAGGGCATCATGGCCGCTTTTCACGGTTTTTGAGCCGGGCTAAAACTGCCTCAGCGCCGCAGCCGCCAGCAGCGCCCAGCCGGCTAAAAAGGAGAGGCCCCCGATGGGGGTAATCGCCCCCAGGGCGCGAACGCCGGAAATGCTCAGCGCATACAAACTGCCGGAGAAAATGATGATCCCGGCAAGGAGCAGCCAGCCGGCCCAGCTCACCAGCGCGGAATTGCCGGTTCGTTCGGCGAGGATGCCCACCAGGATCAATCCCAATGCGTGAACGAGGTGGTAGTGCACCCCGGTCTGGTAAATCGCCAGCATCTCCGCGGCCAGTTTGCTCTTCAACGCATGAGCGCCGAACGCTCCCAACGCTACTCCCAAAAACGCCGCCGCGCTTCCCAGGAAAATAAAAATCTTCGCTGCCATTCTGCTCTCCTGATAAAATTCAATTCACCGGAATTAACTGCACGGCCGGGTAAATGTCAACCTGTTCCGGTGAAACGGAGAGGGGGTGAAACGGAGAGGGGGTGAAACGGAGAGGGGGTGAAGCGGAGAAGCGGAGAACCGGTGAAACGTCGCTCTCCGATTCCCCGTTTCTCCCCTTCTCCCCCCTCCCCTTCTTCGGGTCAGGCTCCCCCTCCTTCCCGCAGTGACAATTATCACAAAAAAATGTATTTTTTTTCTAATTGCCCCTTGCGCAATCCAAATATTTTTGGTAAACTGTCCAGCGCATTTTTGATCCTCACATCATTTTTGCCGGTTGCCATCGCCGCCGGCAAGCGCATCTTCCGGTTGTATCCAATCTCTTCAGGAGCGGGGAAGGAGATCACACAATCTTTGGGGCAATTCCTCGCCTCACCTTACAACAGGCAGTTCAATCGGTATCAGGGACGATATTTTTTCTTCCACCCCCAGCGCAGAACAGGAGATCGCTATGTCCCATAGTGATACGCGCAAATTTATTTCCATTTTATACGTGCTTACCCTGCTGTTCATCGGGGCGATTTACTTGCAAGGGGATATTGCCGGCGACCCTGAGGCGGTAACGACTTTGCAAAATATTGGCGCTCCCTCTGCCGGGCAGCATTCCGTCCAACTTATTACCGGTTTTCAACTGAGCGGGGAAACCACCATCATTACGGTGCTCTCCCTGACCCTGTTCTTCGGGCTGGTCTGGTTGATCAACCAGTCGAAATCTTATTAAAAAACCGTCCTGCCGCGAATGGCCGCCCCGGTTTCCGGTTTCATACCATCACCTGGTCTTGCTTGAGCAGGTCTGCGGCGAGACAGGAATGTACCGGTACGACCATCAACAGGCTTCCGACCTGAATTTGAGATAAAAGTTCCTGCCCGGTTTTAACAATCCCATGCTCCTGGGATAGCGCCGCCACAAAGGTATTTTCCAGAAATTTTCCCCATCCCTCCCGCCGGGGTAGCGCCGCCCGGCCAAATAGCTTCGTTCCTTCCTTTGTAAGAATGAAATCTTTCGATAAATGCACCGCCCCGCCGTAGAGCACGATTTCCCCGCGCCCCGGGTGTTTGGCCACTACCGGGCAGGCCACCGCCGCGGCGATTTCCTCTTCCCGGCAGGAGCCTAATTCTAATTGCATCACGTCGTAATAAACAAAGTTGCCGGGGCGGATTTCATCCACCCCTTTGAAATCTTCCACCAGCGAACAGGCCGGGGTGTCCCCAACGGAAATTTCCAGGCGCGGAAACCCTTGCAGCGCCAGATGTTCCCGCGTCGCCTGCATCCGCAGCGCGGTTTCCCGGTAAATCTCCCGGATCTTCTCCACCGAAGCCGCCCGGTAGGTGTGCCCGGCGTGGGTTAAAAGGCCCTGCACATTCAGGCGGGGGGAGGTTTGAATTTCAGCGGCCAGGGCGGCAATTTCTACAAAATGGTCCCAGGGAATGCCGCTGCGCCGGCTGCCCGCGTCGATCTTGATCCACAGGTTTAGTTCGGCGGCGGCGTGTTTTTTCAGGAAACGCACCGTTTCCCGCGATTCGACCAGCAGATGGAGGCGCACTTCTTTTGCCAGCACATTGATTTTTTCGATTTCTCGAATGTTCAGGGGAAAAGCAATGGTGATGTCGCGCCAGCCGTGAGAGGCAAAATAACGCGCCATATCCAGCGAAGAAACCGTGATCTGCTCCACCCCGAAATCGCGAAACCACCCTCCGACTTCCGCGGATTGGTGGGTTTTGAAATGAGGCCGGAAACACACCCCGGAAGCTTTGGCTTTTCCCGCCATTTTGCGGATGTTGCGAATGGCGCGCTCCCGGTTGATAAGCAGGGTGGGGTTGAGAATCTGCGGGAAAGGATCTTCCTGCTTGACCTTATCCGTTGAATACCCAATTTCCGCATCCATGAATTGCTCCCTGAAACGGTTTGATTTTCCTGAGAGTGTACTTGAAAATTCGTTTCATTGCCCCTAAAAAAGCTTAAATGGAACACGGATGGCACTGATGAGACGGATTTTCGCGGATAAAAAATAAGCAACAAATTACTCGAAAAACCTCAAAAAACAACTTAATTTTACAGCGCATATATTGGCAAATATCTCGCTTGGCAGGAACAGGGCATGGCTCTCAATAGCTTCATCAAGCTTAAAAAATTTTTGATCCGGCGCAAAAAACCGCTCCTGATCGGCGCGGGAATTTTGCTGCTGTTTTACCTCCTCATCCCCCTCCCCTCTCCCCTCTTCAAACCGGATTACAGCACCGTGGTACTGGACGAGCGCGGCCAAATCCTGCGGGTTTTTCTGAATAGCGCGGAGCAGTGGTCCCTCCCCCCGCGCAAAGACCTGAAAATCCCCGCGAAACTGAAAACCGCGGTGCTGGCCTACGAAGACCGTTACTTTTACTATCATCCCGGGGTCAACCCGGCGGCGCTGGTACGGGCGCTGCGCCAGAATTTATCTTCCCGGCGCACCGTCAGCGGGGCCAGCACCCTTACCATGCAGGTGGCGCGGCTGTTCGCTCCCAAGCAGCGCACTTACCTGAACAAACTGCTGGAAATCCTCCAGGCGCTAAAAATTGAAACGCAATATTCTAAAAAAGAAATTCTACGATTGTACCTGGATCACGCCCCCTACGGGGGCAACATCGTGGGCTACCAGGCCGCCTCGCTGCGCTATTTCCGGAAACTGCCCGGGGCGCTCACCTGGGGCGAGGCGGCTACCCTGGCGGTGCTGCCCAACGCCCCGGGTTTGATCTCCCCGGACGTCAACCGCCAAGCCCTGAAAAACAAACGCGACCGCCTGCTGCAGCGCTTGCAGGCGCAGGGAAGCATCGATGCGGAAACCTGCCAGCTGGCCCTGTTGGAACCGCTGCCGGAGGGTTCGTTTCCCTTCGAGATGCTGGCGCCGCACCTGGGGCAGTATCTCAAAGATCAACTGGCCGCGCAACAGAGCGACGGCAGCGGCGGGATTATCTTTACGACCATCAACGCGGATTACCAGAGCGCTATCGAAGAGATCGTGCGCCGCCAGATCGGATACTTACAAAAAGAAGGCATTATGAACGCCGCGGTGTTAGCGGCGGAAACCGGCAGCGGAAAGGTGCGGGCTTACCTGGGCTCGCAGGATTTTTTCGACGCCGCGGCTCGTGGACAGGTGGATGGCGTTCGCGCCCCGCGCTCTCCCGGCTCGCTGCTGAAACCTTTCCTCTACGCCCTGTGCATGGACGAGGGCATCCTGCTGCCCCAAACCCTGCTGAACGACGTGCCCACCTTCTACGGCTCCTTTTCCCCCAGTAACGCGGATGAAAAATACGACGGCATCGTTCCCGCAAATGAGGCGCTGGTGCGCTCCCTGAACGTGCCCGCGGTGCGGCTGCTCTACACTTACGGCGTCTCCCCTTTCTACCTCTTCCTCAAATCCGCGGGGGTATCCACCCTCTTCCGCACCGCGGACGACTACGGCCTGCCCCTGATTTTAGGCGGCGCGGAAGTGATGGTGTGGGACATGGCGAGGCTGTTCCGGGGTCTGGCAAATGGGGGCAGGTTCGAGCCGCTGGAAGTGCTGGAAGGAAGCGGAGCGCAGGGCGCAAAGGGCATAGCGCATAGCGCAGAGCGCATGGAGCAAAGCGCAGAACGCAAAACGCCGCCCCCTATGCGCTATGCGCTACGCTCTATGCACCTTGCTCCACCCTCCACCCACCACGCGGCGCCCGCCGCTCCCCTGGTCAGCCCCATGGCCTGTTACCTTACCCTGAACATGCTGCGGGAGCTGAAGCGCCCCGGCGCGGAATATTACTGGGAACAGTACCAGAACCAGTGGCCGCTGGCCTGGAAAACCGGCACCAGCTACGGCCAGCGCGACGCCTGGGCGGTGGGGGTTAATCCGCAGTGGACCATTGCGGTGTGGGTGGGAAATTTTAGCGGAGAAGGCAACGCCAGCCTGGCCGGGGCGCGTTGCGCCGGGCCGCTGCTGTTCGAAATTTTCAATTACCTGCCCAAAGACCCCAACCATTCCTGGTTTGCCAAACCGGAAGAAGACGTGGCGACGCTGGAAATTTGCCTGGAAACCGGCTTCCTGGCCGGCGGCGACTGCCCCAATCGCGTTTTTGTGGAAGCGCCCCGCTACATGAAACCGCTGCGCCTGTGCCCCTATCATCACCGCATTTTTGTTTCAGAAGATGAAAAACAGCAAGTCTGTTCCCTGTGCTGGGAGCCGGGGCATTATCACACCCGGGAGCGGTTGGTCTATCCTCCGGAAGTGGCGCAATATCTCCGCGAACGGGGGCAGATCGCCAGCGACCTGCCGCCCCATAAGCCCGGTTGCCCGGGGCAGCTTCCCCAAAGCCGGGGAGAGCAATTGGCGCTGCAAATTGTGTATCCCCAGGAAGACGCCCGGTTGTGGGTGCCCCGGGATTTCGGGGGGGAACTGCAAAAGGTGATTTTGCGGGCGGCGCACCGGGAGAACCAGCGCATGATTTACTGGTACCTGGATAACCGCTACTTAGGCAGCACCGTCAACCGCCACGAGAAGGCGGTGGACTTGACCCGCGGCTGGCACGTGTTAGAAGTGGTGGATGAAACCGGCTTCCGCGACCGCAAGCGGTTTTATGCGGATATGGGGAGGTAAAACGCATGGAGCAGAGCGCATAGTGCATGGCGCATAGAGCATAGTGCATAGCGTTTAATCTGTTTCTCCACCACACTCTCTGCGCTATGCGCTATGCGCTTTGCCGTCAACATAATCTTTGCTTCAACTGGCACAAGTCTCAAAACAATCCGGTGAATCCGGTAAGCGCAGCGAGGTTTTTGAGCGTCCTGATGATAGTGAGTAACTGCATCTGCCCTGACCGGGCGCATTAAGTTACGGTTACCGGCTGCTGAAGCGGGCGAAGCTTGCTCCCCACGAACGCCGCCCAGAAAATGCTGATGAACCCGAACAGGTATGTGGGGTCATATTTCACCGCTTCAATGAAGGCAAATAAAACGATCTCCAGAACCAGCAAAATGATGGTCGCCCACCCCACCGCTTTGGCAAGGCTCTTTTTCGCGCCCTCCGCGGTTTTGGCGGCCCGGAACGCGAACATGGCTACCACAATCACCCCGATGATAAAGAACAAAATCAAGGTATTTACCAGGGTGTCATGCCTGCCGGGGTCCATCCCCTCTGGAAGATTGGGATATTCCAGAAAATTATTGGGGTAATCTTTTAACAGAACGATGGCGGCCACCCAGGGCACGCACAGCAGCCAGGAAAGCGTCTTCACCCACCCGGCTCTTTGCTCCGGCGAGAGCAGTTGGTAAGCCAGGTAGAGCAGCGCCGGAATTTCCAGGTAGTAGCCCAGGCTGGCAATCCGGCGAAACAGTTCATAATTCCATCCCGCCCACATCCCCAGGTCGCCGAGGTGATAGATGAAGAAAGCCCCGGCAACCATCAGAAACCCGGTCATCTCTTTCGATCTGGTTTTCCGGGTGAAAAAGTAGCCCATGAAAATCGCCAAGACAATGAGCGCCAGTAAAGGTGGTATCCATTTCATAGGAATCTCCTTGCAGGTGATTTGAATAACTCGCTCGACTTGTGCCAGTTGAAGCGAAGATTATGATCATGGCAGAGCGCATGGCGCAGAGCGCAAAGTGCATAGCGCAGAGAGTATGGTGGAGAAACAGAATAAGCGCTATGCGCTATGCGCTCTGCCTCAAAACGCCGCCGGTTTGCGGGCTTCTTCCGAAGCCTGAAAGGGGGGAATGTTGGCCGGGAACCCTAAAATCGGGCGCATGAAACCGATAAACATTCCCCGGGCGGCGCGGTTGTAATCCGCTACCGCTTCGTTGTAACGCTTCCGTTCCACGGAAATACGGTTCTCCGCCCCGGCCATTTCGTCGCTCAGGCGCATGAACAGAGCGTTGGAAGAAGCCCGGGGATCTTCCCGCAGCGCGCCCATCAGTTTATCCACGGAGGTCTCCAGATTTCGTTCGAGGGCCTGGCGCTCGCTGAAATCGCCGGTTTTTTCCAACTCCTGGTACATCTCGCTGATGGAGGCGATTAACTCCTTCTCGTGCGCCGCGGAGGCTTTGGCCACGCTGATAAGGTTGGGAATCAAATCATGGCGGCGCTGCAAGACGTTTTCCAACTGCGTCTGTTTTTCTTCTACCCGGGAGAAGCGGCTGTTCAGGGTGAGATGGGCGGAAAATATCCAGATGGCGACGATGGCGGCCAATATGATCCCGCCGATCATCCTGGTGCGCTTGCGGGCGGCCTGCTGCACTCGCTCCGCCTCTAATTCCCGGATCGCCCGGTCGATAAAGGCGCGGTCGATTCCGGCCGCTTCCGCCCCGGCCTCCAGATCCGCTTTGTTGAGCTGCACCCCCGCGGTTTCCGAGCCGGTTTGCAGCTCCGCAGCGCGCTGTAAGATTGCATCCACTTGTGCTGCGCTGAATCCTTGTTCCGCTAAGCGTTCTTTTTCATCCGCCATGGTAGATTCCTTTTTTAATTGCCAATTGCCAATTGGCAATTGGCAATTGGCAATTGGCAATTAAATCCCATTACCAGCTCCTCCCCGCTCCCCCGCCGCCGGAGCTTCCTCCCCCAAAACTGCCGCCGCCGGACCAGCCCCCGCCTCCCCCGCTCGACCAGCCTCCCCCGCCGCCGCCTACGTACCACCCTCCCCCGCTGCGCGATTTCACTCGCCGGGGAATGGCCTTTTTTGGGGAGTAATGGTATTTACAATTCGGGAAACGGCAGTCTTGCACCACTTCCGCCACGCCTTCCCGGGTGTAGGTGGGTTCTAACAACCGGATGGTACGGGAAGAAAGGGTGCGATGCTTGCATTGCGGGCATTCGCTGAAACCGCTCAGCCAGCGCACCTTTTTTTCGATCTTCATCTCCTCGCAGTCGTCGCAGCGCCAGGCGCGGTAATCGACGCTGCCGAGGTCTTCCTCGAACTTCTGGTCGAAAGAGAGGTAGGCGTCGTCCTGTTCTTCGGTGAGGCGGCGCATGCGTTTGCCGCATTTGGGGCAGTTGCGGATGCCGGCGCGCCGGTTATAGTAAAGGAGCAGCGCCCCGGCCAGGATCAGGAGAATGGGAATCACCGGTATATTAAAAGAGAAGGAGCGGCTTCCCCGGTCATCTTCTGCGGACGCTGCGCCCGGCTCCGCGGAAATGGCCTCCGCCATCGCCCGCACTCCCGCCAACAACCCCCCGCCGATATCTCCGTTGCGAAACCGCGGGATCACCTGCGCGTCGAGAATCTCTCCCACTTTCCCGTCGCTCAAAACCCCTTCGATGGCGTAACCGGTTTCCACTTCGATCCGCCGCGTTTCCGTCACCAGCAGCACCAGCGCGCCGTTGTCCTTCCCTTTTTTACCGATGCCCCAGCGGTTGAGCAGCTCCGTGGCGAATTCTTTGGGAGCGCGCCCGTCGGTCTGGCGGATAGTCACCACCGCGATTTCCGCCCCGGTCTGCTGCTCCAGGCGGTTGAGCAGGGAGTTAATCTCGCTTTCGCTGGCGGGGTCGATCACCCCGGCCATGTCGCTGACCCACTCATTGCCGGTGGTCTTGGGGTTGATCACCTGCTCGGGGGTTTCCGCCCCGCACCAGGCGTTCATCCACGCCAGGAAAATCAAACCATAGAAAAATTTTCGATACCCGGATTTCCGCATACGTTTTTTCCACTCCTCCGCCGGAGAACGCGAGAAAAACATCGTTTTCCATCACACGCTCAAGTTTGCAGAAATTTTATGAAAAAAGCCAGAAATTTAGTTTACCGCGCCGGTTTTCCGTTCCAATTCGGTGATGAGTGTGTTTAGCCGATTCTCGGCAGGCGGGTCGATCACCCCGGCCATGTCGCTGACCCAGGTGTTGGAGGCAGTTTTTGGATTGACGACCTCCTCAAGTTTCTCCGCCCGGCTCCCCTCTCCCATGAACATCAAAACAAGAAAACAAAGTGCAAATTCAA
>WYBG01000440.1 GCA_011526015.1 Deltaproteobacteria bacterium
CTACTTGCCTACTGCCTACTGATTCAGGTAGCGTTCCCGCAGAATGCCCAGGTGGTGCAGCTCATGCCCGGCAACGATAAAGGGGATCGCCCGAACCGTGAATTCATACCCGCTGGCGATACCGGTGCGCAGGTGCATTTCTTCATCAAAGTTTTGGAACAGGGCGATGCTGGCCGCTCGCACCAACCGGAACTCTTCCGCCAGGTCCATCAGGACGCGGCGCTCGAAATTGGCATATTTCACAAAATCCGCCTGCTCGAACGAGGGCAGGGGAGTTTTGTCATTGCGGCTGAAGCGCAGGGCGCGGTAAGTAAAAACACGTTCGCTATCGGAGAGATGGCCGATCACTTCCTTGATGCTCCATTTGCCGGGAGCGTAGCGGTAATTGGCTTTTGCGGCCGGAATACCGGCTAACAGGCGCATGGTTTCCTCGATCTGCCGCTCCAGAATATCTATGATATTCCCCTCCGGCACCTTGCTGACGTAGGTGTGGTAGTAGGGCGCGTATTCGCTTTCTGCCGGTCGATTCATGGCGTTTTACTCCTTTTGGTTTGAATGATGGATAATCCCCTGTTTCAAGAATCTCATTTTATCCCCCTGAATGGCCCGGAAACCTTGCACCTCCGGTGAATTTACCACAACCCCAACGGAATCCCGGTGTTTATGTTACACGGCGCGGTTGAAAACGGCAAGATTTTTTATAGCGACTCCGGCAGGGGTTTGGCGCCCTTTCTGGCCCGCCGGGGCTTCGACGTCTTTATCGGCGACCTGCGCGGGCGGGGAGAAAGCCGGCCCCATATCAGCCGCCATTCCCGCTACGGTCAAACCGAAGCGATTATGGCCATATCACCATGCTCACCCACCGGGATGCGGAGATAGATTACTTTCCCCTGGTGGAGCGGTGGCTCCGGGAACATGAAATACTGTGAAAGGCCCCCAATCGAGCTGTTTTGTTTTCGGTATAGGGTATAAGGGACACAACGCCTTATACCCTATACCCCCTAATCACCTCCCAATACCTCCCAAGAATCGCAGTTTATGCCCGGCCTGCCCCTTTGAGGCGTGCATATAGCATAAAATGGCTATTGCGTATGTGCGGGTTAGAAATTACATTCTCGCGTTATTTTTCATGGGTTTGGATTCCGGTCGCGGGCGCTACCGAAACTCGCGCCAAATACGTTCCCCGCGGAACAACTAACAACGGACAACAACAACGAACAACCAATAACCGGCGCTTAAAAAATGGCCTTTTTACCACAAGTTGACATCTGCCGCAATATTCTGGACGTAACCCGCCGATTGCTGATCGAGCAAGGCACTACCCGGCTTTCCATCCGCATGATTGCCCGGGAGGTGGGGTGCAGCGTGGGCACGATCTATGTGTATTTTGAAAACAAAGACGTGCTGATCCATGCCCTGATCGAGGAAGGGTTCGACAAGCTGGTGGAAATGCAGGAACAGACCGAAAAGGCGGTAAGCGATCCGCTTCAACGGCTCTCGGCGTTATGTCGCAATTACATCCGCTTTGCTATGCAAAACCCGGAGTATTACGAGATCATGTTCATGCTCAAACCGGAACGCATGGCCCGCTACCCGGCGGAAAAATACCGCAAAGCCCGCCACAGCTTAGAGATTATTGCCGCAGCGTTAGAGCAGTGCGGCCGCAGGGGACTGATGAGCGTTGCCGAGCCGTACCTGGAAGCGCACCTGATCTGGGCGTTCATGCACGGGGTCATTTCCCTGATCGGGGTCAAGCGCATCGACCGCCGTTTTGAGCAGGATGAGATCACCGAGGCGGCCATTCAGCGGATTATAGAAATGAATTTGAAGAGAAAGTGAGAAATGAGAGGTTGCAAGTGGCAAGTGAGGAGTAATTCACGTCTCCACTTCTCACTTGCAACTTCTCACTCCCCCCCATAAATCATTTCCACCAGCACGTCCCCCACTTGCTGCAAGCTGGCGGCGCTGCATTTGTCGGGCGTATCGGAAACGGTATGCCAGTGAGGATACTCGAAATCCACTAAATCTATGACCGGAATGCCCCGTTTCAAAAAGGACACATGGTCGTCTTGCAGGGCAACGCCGGTCTCATCGACGAACGCGCCGGCCCCGACCTTGCGCGCCGCCGCCCATACCCGGTCCATGAGATGAGGCGCCTGCGCCCGGGAAATCGCCTCTTTTTTGATCAGCAGGTCTTTCTCCCCGACCATGTCGAGCAAAATTCCATAGCGGGGGCGGTAATCGCGCCGATTGGCGGCGAAATGCTCCGAACCGATGCAAAAGGGGTTCAGGGAATCGGGAAACGCTTCCGCGTTGTAATCTCCCAGATCTTCCAGGTCGAATAGCACAATGTCCACCCCGAAATCCGGGCGGCGGCCGTGGAGAATACGCGCCATCTCTAACAGCGCCGCCACCCCGGAAGCACCGTCGTTAGCGCCGGGCACCGGAAGGAGGCGGTTGGCGGGATCAGGATCTTTATCCGCCCACGGCCGGGTGTCCCAATGGGCGCAGAGCATCACCCGGAAACCCATCGCGGGTTTGAGGTTGAAGGAGGCGACGATATTGCGTCCCTGGTACACCCGGGAAGTATCTTTTTTATCGCGGTAATCGAACTGCTGCTCCCACACTTTATCGGCAAATTTTCCCAACTCCGCGACCAGGAAGTCGCCGCAGCGCCGGTGTCCTTCGGAGTCGGGCGCGCGGGGGCCGAAATCGCATTGCTGCTGCAAATACGCAAAAGCACGCTGGCCGTCGAAAGCCGGTTTGGAAAAGAAATACTTCCAGGCAAAAATTCCCAGGAGCGCGGCGGTTAGAACTCCCCCGCCTGCGAGTAGAAGCGCCCCCCCGGAAAGCCGCCGTTTCCCTTTCCCCGCGGTTGCTTTTTGCCGCTTTTTTTGCTGCTTCGCTTTCTTCATGCGCTCTTCAATCGCCAATCATCAATCTTCAATCCTTCCATCCATTCCCGCACCTCATTCAGCGACTCCGCCACCATCACCGCCAGCCCGCGCACCTCTTCGGAAGGCTGCTTCAGATCCGGCACCATCACCGGGATCATGCCCGCGCTATGCGCCGCCCGGATGCCCGCCTCGGAATCTTCCAATACCAGGCAGCGAGGCGGGTCGGCGTTTAATTGTTTGGCGGCGGCGAGAAAGATGTCCGGGGCGGGCTTGCCCCGGGCGACCTGGTCGCCGGCGACGATAGCGTGTACCCGCTTCGCCAGCCCGGTGCGGGTGAGTTTTTCCATGGCCGGGGCGTAGTCGGTAGAGGTCGCCACCGCCCGGGGAAGGGAGCGGGAATCCAGGTAGTCCAGCAATTCCGTCAGGCCCGGTTTGATGGGAACGCCGTGCTGCTCGAAATAGTCGCGGGCGATTTGCACCCGGCGCCGGCGAATTTCTTGAAACGGGAAATCTTTGCCGAAAATATCCCTGAATATGGCCGTGGCGTCCGCCACCGTGCGGCCGCTCACTTGTTGATAGTGCTCGTCGCCGATGGTGTAGCCGAATTCCTCCCCGGCTTGCCGCCAGGCCGCCCGGCCGATCCGCTCGCTGTCGAACATCAGCCCGTCCATATCGAAAATGACCGCGGAAATCGACTCAATTTTCATCTGCTTTCCGGCGATAGAAGTTGAACAGAAAGTCTCCCTCTAAGGGAGTCAAATCGAATCGCTGGCTTGCCTCACTCACCAGTCTGCCGATCGGCGCCTGCGGATTCTCCTCCAACTGGCCGGAAATCCATTTCACCGCTTTGCGAAGGGATTCCCCTTCGGGTATTATGGTATTCATTTTTGCTCCTCCAAACGAGCGCCTAAAATAAGCAAGAAAGCGCTTTGCTGCAAATAGTTCCGGCAGGATAAAGACCTCAAAGGTTTTTGAAACCTTTGAGGTCTTCGAACCTCATCCGTTGTTTCAGAATTCCGAAAGGTTCTCGAAATTCCGATGATTGCTGCCTCTATATCTTTCCGGAAGCCAAACCTCGCTGCGGAAATGTCCAGGGGAATAACTTTCGAATAAACCATGCTTTACCCTCTGTGGAGCAACCGCCCGCCCGGAAATCTATTCAGGTGCATAAAACTGGCACTATATTTGAGCAACCCTGTCCGGTTCGGAAATGAAAAACGGTCGGTCTATTAATCTCAAGGAGCCAAACCATGTCCAAAACCATTTTGTACGCGATGGCCGTGCTGATGGCGGGAATCGGCTGCCCGCCGATGCTATTCGGCCAGTACAACGGCGAAATCGTCACCGAAAAGAGTTTCGAGCAATCCGGGCTCTACTTCACAAGCCACTTTCTCAACCCTTTCGGCGTGCCGGGCTACCGCGACGTTGCGGTGGGGTTGATCGACGACCCGTTCCTTAATCTGCAGCTCAATCCCGCCAGCCTGCCTCAATTTTCCATGGGGAGCACGCATCTCTACCTGGATTTTCGCGGCGATCGCAGCGAGTCGGAGATCGTGGCGGATTACGGGGGAATCATTCCCTTGCGGTATTATGGCCCATATTACCCGATTATCATCGATCCGCGCTGGTACAGCAACACCCGCAGCGAGCCGGAACCGGTGTTCTCCCTGGGCCTGCTCACCTATCCCCTGGGCAACAAAAACCGCCGTCTTTTCCTGGGCGGAACCTACCAGATCATTCACAAAAAAGAGCTTTTTTACACCGTTCCGGCCTGGATTTACCAGGCGCGCTTCGGCTACGACCCCCTGGGAAACCTGGTGGTGGAGGACCAGGGCATCCCGGTCACCGACCGCTATAGCGGGGCGGACGAGATAGTTACCACCGGGCATCTATTCTCCGGCTTCTTAGGTTACCGGCTTTCCTCAAAATTGAGCGCCGGGGTTTCCCTGAACGGGGTGATTCACTCCCGGGAAGGCAATTACCTGAATGCTTACCAGGACGAATACGGGCAGATCAACGATTGGGACTCCCGCTATCTGAATTTCCGCGAGCGCAGCCAGGAGTACGATCACCTGGATGCCGCAGGGGGGCTGCAATTCGATTTTTCGTCCAACGCATCCGCCGGCATTAAAGCCGGCTACTTGCAGGGGAACGCGGATCAAACCTACACCGCAGTCGATTCTTCAAAATATGACTACCTGCCCTCCGGGAACCCGAATCAATGGAGCTACAACGGCAACCGTTCCGTCACCGGGCAATCCTGGAACCAGGACGGAAAGAACTGGTACGGGCGGATTCATTTCAGCGGGAAGATCAATCCGGAAGCGAAAGCGCGGGCGTATTACCAGTACAGCAAAACCGAGATCGACCTGGCGAACGGTTCCGCCATCAGTGATACCGGGTATTACGACGGTAGCTGGGTATGGGATGATACCGTGGTTTCCCGCTACTATAGCCGTTACTCCCTGGCGGACCGGCGTTCCGGCCAGGGAACCCGGGAAAAGTCGCTCCACCAGGCCATGCTGAATTTGGAGTGGCAGCTTACCCCGAAAAATACGCTTATCGCCGGAATTTATTACTCCCGGGAAAACTCCACCGTTTACACACTGGAACCGGTGCTGGCCAGCCGCTTTTCAGAATATTTTCACTACAACAGCGTGTATGATCCGGATACCTCATACTATTTGAGCCGGCTGGTGGAGGACAAGGAGCTGGAATGGAACTATCGCTCCAACTATTGGACCGTGCAGGTGCCGATTCTGGCGCGATTTCAATTCAACGAGCACTGGAGCATGATGTTAGGCATCAATCGCATCCTGAAAAGCTGGGACATCGAGGAGCAAACCGTCGCCTATTTCAACCGGCGGGAAAAGTTACAGGACGGGCAAATCCGGGTGGAAACCAACTTCGTCGAACGCTACACCCAACCGCGCCAGCGCATCACCGAGGACGCCACGGATTTCATTTCCAGCTTCGAGGTAGCCATCAGCCCGAAATTCCGCATCAGCCTGTTGGTGGATCCCAGCTTCGAGGATGAATTCCGCATCGCCCAGTGGTGGCTGAGCTTCCGGGCGAATTTGTAGGGTTCGATGTGTTCAAGTGTTCATGTGTTTTAGTGTTTTCGTGCGATGGTGTGAAGTGGTCGGGTATTGGGAGAATCAACACCTCATATAAACTCAAAACTCGACACCCGGAACTCACAACTAAAACACTTGAAGCTAAAACACCTAAACACTTGAACACCTGAACACTCAAACACCCCAAGAGGACCATGAGAACGAAACCTTTTCTTTGGGGGCGCATCTGGCTGCCCTGGTTGGCCTTGCTGCTGACGGCAACTGCGCCGGCGCAGCTCATCGGGGTGAAAACCGTTCCCCTGGCCGCAGGGGGGCAGTTTCTGCTGTTTCCCACGCAAAACTCAGGCATGGGCGGGGTTTCCATCGCCCTGGAAGACCCGCTGCTGGATCCCTTTACCAATCCTGCCCGCGGTTCGCAAATCGAGGGGCTGCGCCTGTACAGCGCCCCGGCGTTTTACAACATTTCCGATGAGTTGGGCGGCGGGCGCACCCTGCCGCTGGGAATGCTGTTCGGATCGAGGCGATGGTTTGGGGGAATTTCCTTAACAGCCCAGCAGCTTCAGGCCGCGGAAAAGCCGGAATTTTTCGGCCCCGTTCCGACTTATGTGTCGAATCCCTCGCAAATTCCCTACTATCAATATCCCAATGAAGAGCAGAATGCCAATAATCTCTACTTCTCCGGATTATTGGGAACACGCATACCGGGTTCCGGCCTCGCCATGGCCGCGGGGTTTTTCTACGCCGGGCTGGAGGCGGTGGAGGGCGTGGAAGTGCTCTATCCCCGCAGCCAGAAAGTGGAACAGTCCGGCCGCCTGGCGGAGGTTCGGCTGGGCATGTTGGCAGAGCTGGGAGAGCGCCGTAGCATCGAAGGGGTATTGCTCTACCACCACGCCGACATGACCCAGGATGTTTTTTACCCGGCAACGTATTGGTGGGGAGGTTTCGAGCCGTTTGTTGAGCCGGCCCGGGTGGAGCGCAACCTCGACCGCACCGCCACCTGGGGAGCGCACCTGCAGTACCGCCAGCCCCTGCCCGGCGAGCAATGGCAGGCCGGGGGAATTTTGACCGCAAATCTCAAGACCCATCCCAAAATCCCCAACTACGAGCTGATGAATATCCCCCGCGACCCCGGCGACTCCCGGGCGCTCAATATCGGCGGCGGGGTAACCCGCTGCAACGGACCGGCGGTATTCGGCGTTGACCTAGTGTATGAACCGATCTGGAGCCACACCTGGGCAGATGCGGCTGCGCCGGTAGAAACCCGCAACGGGGACATCATTCCGGCCGGGGGTAAAACCGTGGATAATCGCTTTACTTTCTCCAACTGGCTGCTGCGCGTCGGGGTGGGGCGGCAGGATGAACCGTTCGGCTTCCAATTCGGGCTGCAATGGCGCTGGATTCGCTACTGGCTGGACCAGGAAAACTACCTGGAGGAATTCCGGCGCTCCCTGAAAACCGGCTGGAGCGAATGGAGTCCCAGCCTGGGGCTGAGCCTGAAATTTCCGGAATTCCAGCTTCGCTACACCGGGCGGCTGACCCTGGGTACCGGGAGACCCGGTGTGTCGGGAGCGCGGTTGGCGTCGCCAAACAGCGGTTTGATGGGCAGCGATCTGCTGATCGCCCCCAACGGCGAGGTGGTGGTAGATGAGGCCATGGTGCTCACCCACCAGTTTTCGGTGGTCATTCCCTTGAAAGCGAAATAATAGACTTTATTGGAAATAAAAAATTAGACAGGATATACAGGATGGTAAGTATGCGCTTAATCGTGGTTGAGATGAAAGCGCAAAACTCAGCAACCAACTCGTTCCAAAACTCCTGTTTTGGAACGCAATAATCGTGGAAACTCTGTTTCCGGCCACAAAAAGCGCAGA
>WYBG01000441.1 GCA_011526015.1 Deltaproteobacteria bacterium
AAGAAGAGGAGCTTGCGAATAAGAGATTTGTACATAGGCCAATTCAATGTTAGGAGTGCAAAGCTTCAGCTTTGCACTAAGCCGGCAACAATCCCGGTTCTTTGAGATAGTATCGTTTCCCCCGGATCGAATATAACAGGAAAGGGCGATGAAAAGTACAAAAGAAAAACGCTCATACTGAGGACGGTGGAATAATCGAATTCCGGTAACTTATAGATTCCCGCTTTCGCGGGAATGACGCAGCAGCAGATTGATTCCTTGTCATTCCCACGAAAGTGGGAATCCATCCCCCTCCCACACTTCTCAGTATGAGCGGAGAAAAAACCCTGGCGTCCGGCGAAAAGGAAATAAAATATTGCTGTTGCTTTTGGCCTTTTCGGATTTGTATGTTCACCGTCGCAGTTCGCGGAATCATTAATAACAGGCTGATCAAGTAACCCCCGCGACGGCCCAATGTAACCATGAAGCAATTTTATCAACCAATAGGAGTGATCGATGATCATCACCGATGGATTCACCCGCCGGTCGTTTCCCAAGAAATTGCGTGAAACGGTCGAGGATGGCCGGCCCTGGTAATCGGAGCGCCGCATTTTACCGTGTCGTAAAGATTTGACGTGCTTTATGCTGTTTTGAAGTTCCCTCCGTTCCAGGCCATCCTTTCCTTTCAATCAATTTTGCTTTTTAAATTTTGGCAAACGGGACGCAACCGTCCCGACGAAACCGCCGCCGCGGCTTATTCTGCACGGCCGCAGCTCGCGGAATCGATACGCAAACGCGCACGCTGTTACTGAAAGGACGTGATCACTTATGATATTGCGAAGACTGAAAAATCGCTGGACGGAGAAAAACGGTTATGGAGAGGTGTTGAAGCTCGCCTTCCCGTTGATTTTGAGCACCGGCTCCTGGAGTTTGCAGCACTTTATCGACCGGATGTTTTTAACCTGGTATTCCCCGGCGGCCATCGCCGCTTCCCTGCCGGCCGGAATGGTGAACTGGACCCTGGTGAGCCTGTTCGTGGGGATGGCCGCGTACGTGAATACCTTTGTGGCGCAGTATTACGGCGCACGGCGGCCGGAACGCATCGGCCCGGCGGTGTGGCAGGGCATCTGGTTATCCCTGCTGGCCGCGGCGATCATCCTGCCCTTCTATCCCCTGGCCGGCCGGATTTTCGGGATTTTTGGGCATACCCCGGAAGTGCAGGAGCTGGAAACGGTTTACTTCCGCATCCTGCTCATCGGGGCGCCCTTTGCGGTGCTCTCCAACGCCGTTTCCGGCTTCTTTTCCGGGCTGGGCCGAACCTGGGTGGTAATGTGGGTGAACTTCTTCGCCACCGGGGTAAACATCGTGTTGGATTACCTGCTCATTTTCGGGAAATTCGGTTTCCCGGAACTGGGCATGGCCGGGGCAGCCTGGGCGACCACCATCGCAGTGGCTTCCTCCACGGGGCTGTTTTTCTTCCTGATGGCGCGCCCGAAATTCGACGCCGATTATCATACCCTCAAAGGCTGGCGGTTCGAGTTGCCGCTCTTCCGCCGCCTGATTCGCTACGGGCTGCCCAGCGGGTTGCAGTTTCTGCTGGAGATATTCGCCTTCACCCTTTTTATCCTGATCGTCGGCAAAATCGGGATGCTGGAGCTGGCGGCCAGCAACATCGCCTTCAATATCAACTCCCTGGCCTTTATGCCCATGTACGGATTTACCATCGCGGTATCCACCCTGGTGGGGCAGCGGTTAGGGGAGAACCGGCCGGAGCAGGCCGAACGCGCCGCCTGGTCGGCCTTTCACATGGCGCTGGGGTTCTTCGGGGTGCTGGGATTGGCCTATTTTGTGATACCGGGAGTGTTTACCTGGCCGTTCGCTTTCCAGGCGGACCCGGCGAATATTTCCCCGATTCTGGAACTGACCGCGGTATTGCTGCGCTTCGTGGCGTTTTACTGCCTTTTCGACGCCGCCAACATGATCTTTTCCGGCGCCCTTAAGGGCGCGGGAGACACCCGCTTCGTGGCGGCGGCCAGCGTGGTATCTTCCTGGGGATTCATGTTGATCCCGTCGCTTATGGGGGTGTACCTATTCGGGACCGGCATCTACTGGCTGTGGGTATTTGTTACCCTTTACGTGATGGGTTTGGGAGTCGCGTTCTGGTGGCGCTTTATCAAAGGCCGCTGGAAATCCATGCGGGTGATCGAAACCGAAGGAGAAGAGGCGCTTAAACCGGCGACGGCGTTCGTGCAGGAATAACTTCACTACGGGCGCCAATGCCGAAGGGATGCCTTCGGCATTGGCGCCCGATTCTAGTTCAGTGACCTTACTTCACAATCTTGAAATTGAACATCGGGGTTTGCAGCACTCCGAACAGGCGCACCCAGACCGGCAGCAGCATTTCGCTGCCCCGCGCGGTGGTAATGTCGCCGAGGTCGATGATTTCTTTCCAGCCGAACCAGTCTTTCAGGTATTCGATAACCTTTGCTTTGGCGCTCGCGTCGTTGCCGCTGACGAAGATGTGGTGGTCGCCGCCGGCAACCTGGCGGGGATTGATCATCACGTAAGCGTTGACAGTATTGAGGGTTTTTACCACTTTCAGCTTCGGGAAAGCTCGCTGAATCTGCTCTCCCAGCGAATCGGTGTTGCAGACCGTCAACGAAGGGGGCATTCCCTTGGAGAAATCTAACGGATTGGAGACGTCCAGCATAATTTTTCCGTTCAGATTTGCTTCCCCGGCGGATTGCAAGGCTGGCAAAGCGCCCGTCCCGGCGGTGGCGTTGATCAGCACTTCCCCGTGGGCGGCGGCTTCCGTAAAGGTCGCCAGTTTAACCTTCGGATTCTTTTTCTGCCATTCGCGGTAAGGCGGGTTGCCGTAGGGGCCGGGATCGGTGCTCGCCAGCGTCCTGGCAACGTCGCGGGTTCCGATGGTAACCTCATGGCCTGATTCTACTAATTTTCCGGCGAGGATTTGCCCCACCATGCCGGTTCCCATAATGCCGATTCTCATGGTCTATGCTCCTTTTTTATTTAGCCATCGTGGTGGTTTAGCATTAACTTCAGCCTAATAATAACCGGCAGCGCCCGTTTTGTCAAGCAGGCACTTTTTTGTAAGATAGCACCCAGGGCGGGTTGGAAGAAAATTTTTGGTTTTTTTGCGTTGAATGGCTATTTTTAATCTGTCAGTGCAATATAGAAATCAAGCGCTTAATCGCCTATTCTATGAACAATACTCATTAAAACAATTTTTTGAGATTATCGTTTATGGAGAAAATTCCGCAATATCAACAAGTTATTGATGTTATGAAAGAAAATGGCGGTTATGCCACGCTTGGATATTTGTATCAACATGTTGATGTATCTAAATGGAATACAAAGACACCTTTTAAATCAATAAATCGGATTGTTCAGGATAGCAGATTCTTCTTCAAAATAAGACCGGGCCTATGGGCTCTTGAGGAGCTAAGGGGTTCTGTTTTAAGAAAACTTGAAATCGAAAAAGATCAAAAATCTGAAGAATTCAATCATTCTTACTATCAAGGGCTTTTAGTCGAAATAGGCAATCTGAAAGGCTATCAAACATTTATCCCCAGGCAGGATAAAAACAAATTATTTTTAGGCAAACCACTATCACAGCTTACCTCGATGAATTCTATTTATTCCTTTGGTTATGAGAATTTCGTAAAAAGAGCACAAACGATAGATGTTATATGGTTTAATGATCGTAAAATGCCTACCTCTTTTTTTGAAGTTGAACATTCAACAGATTTCTACAACTCGCTTATTAAGTTTTCTGATTTAAGGGATTTTCATTCCGGCTTTTGTATTGTGGCAGATGAAGCAAGGAAGAGAGAATTTGAAAGAAAACTATCTTCTTTAAGTTTTAAAGATATTCGGGAAAGAATATCATTTATGGGGTATGAGATTTTATCAAATATTCATACGAACACTTACAAATTGATGAAAAGCCAAAGGGGATTTTCATTTCTCACATAAAATTAATTCTTCTTAAACAGATGTCTATTGAGAATGATTTATGGCAAATGATATCAAAAAATTATTTTTGAATGAGTTAAGGAGGCGATACGGCTCTGTACGAAAATTAGATAAGAGCCAATCGCTTTTTGAAATAGTCAACTCTTCCATACGTATCTACATTCGATATTCAAGAGTTCATCGGGGATTTGCAATGTTTTATGGATTAAGGTATGAGGATCTTATTCAACTTGAAGGTTATCCCTCGCTCATTTGTTTTTTATGGGATAACCAGGCTGAACCGCTATTTATTCCTTATTCCGATTACGAAGAAGTCTTCCAGACAAGCTCTCCTGCAAGCGACGGGCAATATAAGGCTAAAATTTTTTTAGAGGATGATGGGACAGAACTTTATCTCGCAAGATCAGGCCGTTTTAATATCGAAGGCAATTTTGGCTGGAACAATTTAGATATGTTGACTGATTCATCGAACTTGAAAAATATCCCTGAATTATCCCATTCCCAAATCCAGACTCTTTTGGGGGCGATTGGCAAATATAAGGGTTTTGACATTTGGATTCCTTCAAATGATCGCAACAAATTGGATTGGACTCTATCAAATCGTTTTGATTGCTGTAATATTTTACCATTTGGCTTCGAAGAAGTTAAGAAGATTCTTCAAGAGGTCGATGTAATATGGATTCAAAGAGGATCAAACCAAATAAGAGCTTTATTTGAAGTAGAACATTCAACGCCAATATATTCGGGGTTGTTAAGATTCAATGACATTCATTTGGTTGCCCCGGATTTAAAACCCAGGTTTAGTGTTGTTTCAAATGATACCAGACGTTCGCTTTTTGTTCGACAGCTAAATCGACCTACTTTCCAAAGCAGCGGTTTAAATGAACTTTGCACTTTTCTCGAATATGTGAACGTTTTCGGGTGGCACAGTCGGATCAAACCAATTTAAGGGGAACTAAATATGGCACGGCGAACTCCTAAGCATCTTTGGATTCTTGTATATGTTTACAGGGGCATTCCCGTTACTGTGGAAGCATATTCGAGAAAGAAAGATGCCGAAAAGCGGGAAAGATATTATCGCAAAGAGATGAATCCCGATAATGATGAAACAGGAATATTCTACGTCGCAATGCCCTCCTCAAAAGAAGCACCAGAATATCAATAATGCGTTTGTTCTTTGTGCCTGAAACGCGATGGTAAGGGAAGCAGATAAAATTACTTCCCGATTTTAAGATATTGGCACAGTATTTGGTACAGCTTTATAATTCCATTTTGGTAACGGCCCATCAAATATGATCGGCATATTTTCCAGGAATTGCTGGGA
>WYBG01000442.1 GCA_011526015.1 Deltaproteobacteria bacterium
CGGGGCGCAGGCGGCCAACGCGCTCATCAACAGCGGGGGAGAATTAGCGCCCCTGACAGAGCAGACCATTGCAGCGTTGGATGAAATCCTTCCCCCGGAATGGAGCCGCGCCAATCCCGTCAACATTCTGCGCGACGCCGGGCCGGATCGCTACAGTAAAACCCTGGAAATCGTGTCCAAAGATCCCAATAGCAACGGCATCCTGGTAATTCTTTCTCCCCAGGCCATGGCCGATCCCACCGGCACCGCGGAAAAGATCAAGCCTTTTGCCAGGTTGGCCAATCCCGAAGGGAGTCCTTTGCCCAAACCCTTGCTGGCCAGTTGGATGGGCGGGGACGTGGTGGCGGAGGGGAAAGCGCTGCTCAACAACATCAATGTGCCCACTTTCCCCTTCCCGGATGACGCCGCCCAGGCATTCAACTACATGTGGCAGTATAGTTACAATCTGCGTGGTTTGTTCGAGACCCCGGAGCTGCCGGTGGATTCGGAGGAGCATTCCCCGGGCCGCGAACGCGCCGCCCGGATCATCCAATCGGCGCGGGACGCGGGGCGAACCCTGCTCACCGATTTCGAGTCCAAACAGGTGCTGGACGCTTACCGCATTCCCGCGCTGCTCACCAAATGGGCGCGAAATGAAAACGAAGCCCTGGAGCTGGCGGAGACAATCGGTTACCCGGTGGTGGTAAAGCTGCATTCGGAAACGCTGGCCGATCCCGTCGCCCCGGGAACTACCTACCTGAACGTAATGAACGCCGCGGCGCTAACAGAAGCCTGCCGGGCGATCAAGGAGTTTGTCAGGGAAAAGCATGGCGGGGAGCACTTCCAGGGCGTGACGGTTCAACCGATGCTGCCTTTCGCGGGTTATAAATTGATCCTCGGCTGCTGCCAGGACCCCTGTTTCGGGCCGGTGTTGCTCTTCGGCGCGGGGGGAAGCTTAGTGGAAATTCACCAGGACGTTGCCCTGGCGTTGCCGCCTCTTAACAGCAATTTAGCCCGGAGGATGATGGAGCAAACCTCCATCTACCAGGCCCTGAAAGGGGAAAAGGGCCTGATTCCGGTGAGCCTCGAGGAGCTGGAATTGCTGTTGGTGCGCTTCAGCCAGTTGGTGGTGGAGCAGCGCCGGATCAAGGAAATAGAGATCAACCCCCTGCTGGCCAGCGCGGTGCATTTGGCGGTTTCCAGCGCCCGCGTGGTGTTGCACGAGCCGGGCAAAGAGGAAAGAGACCTGCCCCGCCTGGCCATCCGTCCCTATCCTTCGCAGTACGTGCAGCCCCATACCCTGCGCGACGGTACCCCGGCGACTATTCGCCCGGTGCGCCCGGAGGACGAGCCACTGATCGCCAAATTTCACCACACTCTTTCGGATCAGAGCGTTTATCTGCGCTATTTTCACCCCATCGCGCTTCAGCAACGCATCGCCCACGAGCGGCTCTCGCGCATCTGTTTCATTGATTACGACCGCGAGATGGTGTTAGTGGTGGTGAAAAAGGACCCCGCGACCGGGGAGGCGGCCATCCTCGCAGTGGGGCGTTTGAACCGGCTGCGCGGGGTCAACGACGCGGAATTTGCCATTTTGATCAGCGATGATTACCAGCGCAGCGGTTTGGGAACCGCGTTGTTAGACCGGCTGGTGCAAATCGGGCGGGCAGAAAAAATAGATCGCATTGTGGCGGATATTTTGCTGGAGAATCGCGGGATGCTGCGCGCCTGCGAGAAGGTAGGATTTACGCTCCGCTATGATTACGAAGAACAGATCGCCAAAGCGGTAATTGAGTTATACTGAGCAAGGCCATAAATTGAGCTTTTTAGTTTTCGGGTATAAGGTATAAGGTATAGGGAAAGTAAGGCCTTATACCCTATAACTTATACCTCCCCAAAATCGCAGTCTATGCCCTCATGCAGTATATAGCCGGCCGGTTCCTTCGCGGATGCCGGTCTGCCCCTTCGGGGATGCCGAATATAGAAAAATTTACCGGAGTATCATAAGTGCCCCAAAATCTATTTAGCATTCGAACATTCCTGCTGGTGGTCCTTTTCTGCGAGGGTTGCATGAGAGCGGTAGTTGCCGGGGATGCTCCCCCGGGCGACCCTGACTCTACCTCTCAATACTGGCAAAAAGTTGATGAAGGGCTTTATTATGGCGAATTCGAGGCCGCGCAGAAATCCGAGATCGGCGATTCTAAAATCACCATTGTCAAAATTGATCCCTGGTATTACGATTTCAGGCTGCTCTCCGCCTCCGAATTTGATGACAGTTCCAGAACCGCCCGGCAATGGGCAGAGGAATTCAACCTGATTGCAGCGGTGAATGCGGGTATGTTTCAAGAGGATTTGCGCACCAGCGTGGGGTTCATGAAAAATTTCGACCATGTGAACAATCCCCGGGTGAGCAAGGAGAATGCATTTTTTGCCTTCAACCCGGTCGCAAGCGTCGCAACCCTGGCCGACCGGCAAGCGGGAGACTCTTCGGAAGTGGATTCCGCGCTCAAACCCGCACAAATCATCGATCGCAATTGCCAGGACTTCGAGGTTCTGCGCCAGAAGTATCACAGCATTTTTCAAAGCATTCGCATGATTAGCTGTACCCAGAAAAACGTTTGGAGCCAGCAGCCCCAAAAATGGAGCATGGCAGCGTTGGGAATGGATAAAAGCGGTAACATTCTCTTTATCTTCACCCGTTCGCCTTACTCCGTGCATGATTTTATCAATATGCTGCTATCCCTGCCGATTTCGATCTACAACGCCATGTACCTGGAAGGCGGCCCGGAAGCCACCCTCTATTTTTCCGCGAACGGCATCGAATTAGAAAAAAACGGCAGCTTTGAGAGCGGTTTCATCGGGAACGACTCTATCACCGCGGCCTGGCCGATTCCCAACGTGCTGGGGGTGGTGAAAAAACCTAAGAAAACCGAGTGAAAAGTGGCAAAGCCTGCCCTGAGCTTGCCGAAGGGTGAGAAATAAAAAGTAAAAAGGCAAAAGATATAGGTGAAGTGAAGCCTTCTCTTATACCTTTTTACTTTTGCCTTTTACCTTCCAAATAGGAGGAGCGCTTACGCATGAAACGAACCAATATCTCTTCCGGAACCAGGTGGGAGCCGATCGTCGGTTACTCCCGCGCCGTAAAGGTGGGATCGCATGTTTATGTGGCCGGAACCACCGCTACCGACGCTGGCGGCAATATTGTCGGTGAGGGCGATGCCTACACCCAGACCGTGCAGGTTTTGAGAAATATCCAGGCTGCCCTGCAAAAGACCGGGGCAGATTTAAAGCACGTGGTCAGAACCCGTATGTATGTCACCAATATCGCCGATTGGGAAAAGATCGGGAAGGCGCACGGGGAGTTTTTCAAGGATATTCGCCCTGCCGCCACCATGGTAGAAGTAAGCCGCCTGATCGATCCGGGCATGGTAGTGGAAATCGAGGCGGAAGCGATCATCCACGACTAAAATCTGTTTAATTTTCTCATGGGGTGGGTTATATTTGACCAACATATCAACGACAGAGGATGTTATGGAAAAACCGGCGCCCAAATATTATACCCCGGAAGAATACCTGGCGATGGAGGAGACCGCCGATTTCAAAAGCGAATACTACCAGGGAGAGATTTTTGCCATGGTCGGCGCCACGGCGAACCACAGCAGGATTGTGCGAAACCTGATTACCCGGCTGACGATGGCGTTCGAGAATAAAAATTGTGAAGTCTTTGGCCTGGATCTGCGTTTATGGATCGAAGCGGTAAAATTATTTACCTATCCTGACCTGGTCATCTCGTGTGGCAAATTGCAGTTTCACCAAGACCGGCGCGACACCATTACCAACCCGCTTTTGCTGGTGGAAGTCTTATCGGAATCTACCCAGAACTATGATCGCGGGCAGAAGTTTTTCCTCTACCGCGCCATCGAGAGCTTAAAGGAATACGTTCTGGTCGATCAATATCAATTTCAGGTGGAGCATTTTTCCAAAGCGGAGGACGGCAGGTGGGTATTGACGGAGTACCATAACGCAG
>WYBG01000443.1 GCA_011526015.1 Deltaproteobacteria bacterium
AAAATTCAGCATTTAATCAAACAACTCCTTCACCGCCATTTTCCATCCGGAGGCCACATCCCCTGCGTCCAGGATGGCGTCTTCTTCCAATATGCTGATGTCGCTGAGCGAACGAGAGACGGCGACGGTGCGATTGCGCGGGTTAATTACGATCACCATCCGCGCACCCGCTTCTAACCACTGGGTGGTTTTTTCTTCTACCCCAGCGTCAGTATCGCCCGGGGTGATAACTTCCACCGCCAGATCCGGCGGCCCCGGCCAGTACCCTTCCACGTCACCGGTTTCTTCGATCCGCTCCCGAATTACAAAGGCCACGCCCGGGGCGCGCACGGTATCCGGGTCAGAGGACAACAAAAAACCGGTTTCGGCGGAATACACCGCTCCCAGGTGATGGGTCTCCACGTACTGCGCCAACCGCCAGGTAAAGCGGGCGGCGATTCTCCCATGCCTTTGCCCCGCTGGCGACATTTTTCTTAGCTCTCCCCTTACAAGCTCGTAGCGAAAGCCAGCCCCGGGCATCTGGAGCAGATCTTCCGCAGTTAATAATTGGACGGTAACGGCCATGCCAACCTCCTGGATTTTTTAAACCATCAATTCATACCGCCGCAGCACGGTTTCCAGCTTCTTCTGGTTGGATTCGGACATTTCGCACAGGGGCAGGCGGAAACCGCCCACCTCCATGCCCATCAAATTCATGGCGGTTTTGACCGGGATGGGATTGGTCTCCAGGAACATCGCCTCGTGCAGCGGCTCCAACTTGTGGTGTAGCAGCAGCGCCCTTTCCTGATCCCCCTCTAAAAAGGCTTCGATCATCTCGTTGATTTTGTCGGGAACAATGTTGGCCGTGACGGAAATAGTTCCTTTCCCGCCCACGGCCAGGATCGGCAGGGTAAGATTATCGTCGCCGGAGAGGATCGCCAGTTGGTCCCCGCAGCGGCGATGGATTTCGGAAATCTGCCCCAGGTTGCCGGAAGCCTCCTTGATGGCCACGATCCGCTCATGTTCGCAGAGCCGCTCCACTGTCTCGGGGAGAATATTTACGCCGGTACGTCCCGGCACGTTGTAAATCACCACCGGGAGACCGCCCTCGTCGGCGATTTTCATATAATGGCGGTACAGCCCCTCTTGCGTGGGTTTATTATAGTACGGCGTAACAATCAACACCGCGTCTGCGCCAATTTTCCGGGCGACTTTGCTCAATTCCACGGAGTGGTGGGTGTTGTTTCCCCCGGTCCCGGCGATCACCTTCAACCTGCCGTTGGCTTCTTCTACGACGGTTTCAAACAATATTTGCTTTTCTTTATCGCCTAAGTTGGGAGATTCCCCGGTAGTGCCGGCAGGAACCACCGCGGGAGTGCCTTTGCGGAGATGAAACTGCACTAATTCGCGAACTTTTATTTCATTCAGGCTGCCGTCGTTGCGGAACGGGGTTACCAGCGCGGGAATGGCTCCATGGAACATGCTGTATCCTCCTGTAAAAAGTTGCAGCGAATTTAACCGGATGCGCCGGGCATGTCAAGGAAATACTCGCGGGGAGCCGGAAGTGAAGAGCAAGAAGCTCCCTCCCTTGCGCATTAGAGAACTGGTTGGATTTTACCCCCAGCGGTGATAAATTTCAGCCGGAAATTAAAATTCAGGAGAACTTCATGGAAGTCGGTATCGTTGGGTTGCCGGTATCCGGCAAAACCACCTTGTTTTCTACTTTGAGCGGACAGGCGGCGGTTGGCCCGGGCGGCGGTAAAGTGGATGTTCACCGGGGCGTCGTTAAAGTGCCCGATGTACGGTTGGATCGGCTGAGCGAAATTTTTCAACCGAAGAAAAAAACGCCTGCCACCATCGAATACATCGAAGTGGGTGGCATGGAGCGCGAAGCCGTATCTGCAAAGGGATTCGATCCGCAGTTCTTGCATACCCTTAAAAACACCGCCGCCCTGTGCGTGGTGATCCGCGCGTTTGAGAACGAGTTCCATCCTCATCCTTCCGGAGGCGTGGAGGTCAACCGGGATATCCAGACCGTGGAAACGGAATTTCTGCTGTCCGACCTCTCCATTGTCGAAAATCGCATCGACCGGCTGGAAAAACAGCTATTGAAATCGAAGGAAGAGGTAAGCCTGCGCGAGCTGGACTTGTTGAAACGCTGCCGTGAATTTCTGGAAGCGCAAAAAGCGCTGCGGGAAATGCAATTCAGTGAGGATGAGGAGTTAATGGTGCGGGGGTTTCAGTTCCTTTCCGCCAAACCGCTCATCATTGTTATCAACATCGATGAGAAAGATATTAAAAGAGAGGCCGAAATCCTGTCCCGTATTTCCGCAAAGCCCCACGTGAAGGTAATCGCCCTTTGCGCTAAAGTGGAGCAGGAAATTTCTCAACTGGCGGAAGCGGATCGCGCAATGTTTCTGGAAGATTTGGGAATTGCCGAACCCGCGCTGCCCCGGCTTATCCACTCTTCTTACGACCTGTTAGGCCTGATCTCTTTTTTCACCGTCGGAGAGACGGAATGCCACGCCTGGACCATCAAGCAGGGAACACACGCGCAAAAAGCAGCCGGGGAAATCCATACGGATTTTGAACGGGGCTTTATCCGCGCCGAGGTGGTTCATTACGATGATTTTATGAAGTGGGGAAGCATGGCCAAATGCCGGGAACACGGGGCGTTGAGGCTGGAGGGGAAGAATTATCTCGTCAAGGATGGGGATATTATGACGATTCGCTTCAACGTTTAAGGCGCACAACGCTAAAACCGCTCCGCTTCGGTGAGGCACTCCTGGTAGGTTTCCCGGCGCCGGTTATCAATGCGCATCATGGCTTCAATGTTCTTGCGGTCTTTATCATAAGTGAACAAGGTGCAGAATTCCTGGTAGTGGGAGTCCAAAAAGCGCTTCAGGGCGGTGCTGTTCGGTTGCCGTTTGAAAAGCCGGTCCAATAGCTCGATGACCTTATCGGCATACAAGGGCACCCGGGAGGCGTCTCTTCGCTCTTCAACGTAGAACAACCCTTCGTAATAATAGAACTTTGCCTCCCGCAGGTTGATATGGTCGCCGTCGGTGATGAGCTGGAGATCTTCCAGGCGATTGCGCCATCCCAGGGAATAGCCGCTGATCAATCCCTCGTCGGCAATGTGCCTGGCCCGGTCGTAATAAGGCGTTCCCCCCTGGATGAAATAGGTGTCCAGCTCCCCGGCAATCACCATGTACACGTAAAAATCCACCATTCCTAATAGAGGATTGAATTGCGTCCGTTGATGGTCCATCAACTGCCCGGGCTGGTAGGGGAATTCGAAGGATTTATCGAGATAATTCTCTCCCGCCGGTGAGTTGATGATAAACTGGGCGCGATAGATTCTCTCCGAACCGCGCATCGTCACCGTTTCTACCACAATACTGATCCGGCTATTGATCAAAATATCTTCATTGCTGCCGGTCCATTTATAATTATTGATATAATCATCCAAAAGCCGGGGAAGCTCCGCTAAAATTGCCCGGTCTTCCGGCTGGAGACGCTCCGCCTCCACGGTAAGACGCGCCTGGAAGGTTTGCCCGATGGCGAGTTGAATCAGCCCGCAGAGCGCCAGGCACATCCACCAATCTACCAGGGAATGAAATTTTATATTCATGCGCTACCTGCCCAGTCTATGTATAGTCGCCAAAAATTTAACATCTCTGGAACCGCTTTACAAGGCATATTCCGCGTAGCAAATCGAGATTCAAAAAACGCTCTCACTGAGGACTGTGGAAAATAAGTAGTGCGACAAACACTAAGTTCTTGCACCCCTTTGTCATGCCCGAATGTCTTTATCGGGCATCCACAGGCCTAAAACTTATAGATTCCCGATAGAAACATTCGGGAATGACCCAGGAGAAAGGG
>WYBG01000052.1 GCA_011526015.1 Deltaproteobacteria bacterium
AGCCCGTAACCCCGAAGGGGTGATATGTTTATAGCCCCAATGCCCCATTAAAACCGCCTAAACCCCGGAGGGGTGATATATTCGAGAGTGGTTTAGTCCCAATTCGCTTAGGTTTACGCCTATGCGCAAAAGCGGGAATCTATAATTTCTTAGCATTCGATCATTCCATTGTCCTCAGTATGAGCGTAAAACAAAGCCCTGCCGGAGGCTGGCAGGGCTGAATACAAAAACATACGACCGTTAGGAAGTGGTTTTATGCCGCTAAGCCACAAAGTTACGAAGTTCTCACGAAGTCTCTGGCATCTGGCGCTCATTTTGGGGCCGGAAGTCATTTCACCAGCAGCATCTTGTTCACCGCGCTATATTTTCCTGCCCGCAAGCGGTAGAGGTAAATTCCGGCGCTTACCGGGCGACCGGAATGGTCAGTTCCGTCCCACTGCACGGTATAATCGCCCGGGGCTTTGCGCTCGCTCACCAAAGTACGCACCCACTGCCCGGTAATGTCGTAAATCTTCAATTCCACCGATCCGTGATCGGCAATCCGAAATCCGATGTTAGTGGAAGGGTTGAAGGGGTTGGGATAATTCGCTCGCAGCTCGAACTCCCCGGCAAGCGGGGATGGAACATCATCGAGGGACGTAATCGCCAGGGGAATTAGGCCGGTGTTTTCCGTGGCTTCGTAATATTGATCGGCGGCGACATCGGTATAGACGTCCACGATGCCGGAAGGCCAGCGGATTTTCAGCGTATCGACTAATGTGGCGTCTTTCAAGCCGAAATGCACCGTCAGGCTGTTGTGCCCGTTGAAGCTGTTCTGCGCGGAGACTTCCCGTAATTGGTTCACCGCGCTTCCGCCGATAAGCGCCCGCGCCTGCACCATCGCGCCGATGCCGGAGCGGTTGGAGCCGGGCGTAGAGGGATCGCCCTTGATCCCCTTACAGCGTATTTTGATCCAGTGATAACCGTTCTGGGTCTCGTTGTGATACAGGAACCGGTTCACGCCGTTTCCCATCACAAAAATATCCAACCGCCCGTCGTTGTCGTAATCGCCGTTGCTCAGGCCGGTATTTACGCCGGCGTCGCTGCCCAGGGTGCCCCCGGTTACCGGGCTGAAGGTCCCGTCGCCGTTATTGGCGTAAAGGCGGTTCACCTGGTTAGCATCGTTGGAGACAAAGCAGTCCAGATCGCCGTCGTTGTCATAATCTCCCCAGGACGAAGCCAGGGAAATATCCACGTCGCCGGCGATGGAGCCAACCTCGGCCGCGGTCATGCGCTGAAAGGTATTATCGCCGTTGTTGCGGTACAGATTGTTGGCCACGCCCCCCAATCCGCCGCCCCAGTTGGTCAGGTAGGCGTCCAGGTCGCCGTCGTTGTCGTAATCGATCCAGTTCCATACCTGCCCGTCCACCGGGTCGGTAGCGATGGGGCTGTCGGTAATCCGTGTAAAATAGGCGCTGCCGGTCTCCTTCAGCATGTTTTTGTAAAGATTGTCCGGAGCCAGAAAATTGCTGGCCGGCCCGCTGCCGACGAAGAGGTCGATATCTCCGTCCTGGTCGTAATCCGACCAGGTACCCACAGTGTAAGGGGCTAAGCCGGTCACCACCGCGCCGGTGTCAATTTTCGAGAAGGTGAAGTTCGGGGGACCGTCGTTCAGGAATAAATGGCTGGTGGTATCCGGGTAACCGGCAGGGAGGAACCCGGCCGGCAGGGTAATATACAAATCCAGGTACCCGTCGTTGTTATAATCTCCCCAGGCGCAGGCCCAGCCGCGATTGGCAAAGCTGTTTCCGATAACCCCGTCGTCGATCCGGGTAAAAAGGTCGCTTCCGTCATTGCGGTACAGATAGGATTCCGGGTTGGCGCAGAACGCATCGGGGTCGCCGTCATTGTCGTAATCTCCCCAGCTATTCCCGTTTCCGATCGCCGGAACCTGGCCGCCGCCGAGGGTGGTTGTGATCTTGCTGAAATTCCCGCCCCCGTTATTGCGGTACAGGAAAACGCGGTTGATGTACAGATCCTCCCATCCATCGCCGTTGTAATCCACCCAGGTAGCCCCGGCGTATCCGCCGGACTGGTCGGAAATGATGGGATTAGTGGAATCGGTAATACGCACCAGGGTAATCTGCCCATACAGCGGCGCTTCTCCGAAGAGCGCCGCGAGCAGGGCGATGATCACCGGCCAGCCGGCTTTATAGAATTTTCCATAGATATTTTTCATGGCTTTCTCCTTTTGTCAGTGAATTTTGCGGATCGAACCAAATTGGCGCCCGGGCAATTGGCGTTACTTCCGCAGTGCTTTTTATTTCTGCGAACAAAATAACCCGGCAAACCGGGCAAAGACATACCCAAAAGTGGGGATAGGGGAGGGGAATGCGGATCGCGTAGCATTCAAAAATTCGCTATTCGCTATTCAGAATTCACTATAGCAAATAGTGAATTGGGAATAGTGAATGGTGAATTGAGAACGGGTGATATAATACCAGGGGAGAAATGCCGTGCTATACCAGGTTTTCCCGCAATGCCCGGGAAACCGCTTCTCCGTTGGAGTTCACGTGCAACTTTTTGTAGATTTTTTTGATGTGGGTATGTACCGTGTGTTTACTGATATTCAACAGGTCGGCGATCATTTTGTAGCTTTGGCCCTGGCAAAGCAGGGAGAGGATTTCGGTTTCCCGCCCGCTCAAAACGCCGGCAGTGAAACTTTTGCGAAAAGAATCCACCACCCGGCGGGCAATGTGGGCGCTCATCGGTGCGCCGCCCTGGTAAGCCTCCCGGATGGCGGCAAGCAATTTGGCCGGCGCAACGGTTTTGACCAGGTACCCACAAGCGCCGGCGCACAGGGCCTCGAAAATCAATTGTTCCTCTTCGTGAACGGTTAGCACCAGGATTTCCGCATCCGGCAGGGCTTGCCGGAACCGGGGAATTCCTTGAATGCCGGAAATGCCGGGCAGCTCGATATCCAGCAGCAGCACGTCCGGGGGATTTTCCTCAACGCCGCTCCAGGCGGATTCACAATCACGGTAAACGCCGCTGCAATAAAAATCGGGCGTTCCGCTAATGAGTAAGGCCAGGCCCTCGCGAATATCGTCATCGTCTTCGACAATGGAGACGAAAATCATCGGGATACTCCTGAAAGTGGTTTTTTTTAACCTGTTTCATCCGTGCCGCTCCGGTTTGCCGGCTTCCGCGTTTCCGGGAATTTTCCCGCAAAAACGGATGCTGGAGCCTCTTCCCGGTTGAGAAATAATCTCCAGCTTGCCGCCTATTTTTTCCGCCCGTTTTTTCATGTTGGGTAAACCGTTGCCGGGGGTATTCGCTTCCACCAACATTCCCTTGCCGTCATCCGAGAGGATGATCTGCAAATTCTCCCCGGTAACGGAAAATTGCAATCGCACGGTTCGGCATCCGGCGTGCTTGAAGGCATTGTTCAGCGCTTCTTTGAAGAGGAGCGACAGGTGCCGCCGCCACTCCATGGAGAGTTTAACGGTGTTGAAGGCCTGCGAAATCCCTTCCACCCGAAATTCGATCCCGGTCTCCTCGAATAAATCTTCCCCGAAGCGCTTCAGGTGCAGGGCGGTTTCGTAAAGGGAATCTTTTTCAGGATCGAGCGCCCAGATGAAATCCCGGGTATCGGTGCACAAATGCTGCGAGGCATGGTTGATTTTGTGCAGGTAATTCAAAACCCGGGATGGAAAGCCATTGGAAAACTCGCCGGGAGAATCCATGCCGGCCAGCCCGTTTGCGCCTGTATATTCCCGGCGACCGTTGGAGAAGTGATCCGGCGATTCTCCCAGGTCGCGGCATAGCAGTTCGCTATACAAAGAGATTTTCGTGAGCTGATGCCCCAGTTCATCATGGTAATCGCGGGCGGTTTTCTCCCGCACCCGGTCGCGCTCCCGTTGACGTTCCCGTTCCAACAGGAGCGCCTGCCGGACTTTGCTGCGCAGGCGATAGCGATGGAGCGCCAGGGCGATGAAGCCGAGCAGCCCGGCGCAGGCCAGGTAAAACCAGCCCCTTTGCCAAAAAGGTGGGCGTATGATGATTTTGACCGATGTGCCTTTTTCGTTCCAGATCCCGTCGCTGTTGGAGGCCTTCACCGAAAAAACGTATTCTCCGGGGTTCAGGCCGGGGTAGTTGACGGCGTGGCGATGGCCGGCATCGTTCCATTCCCGCTCCAAACCCTCCAGGCGGTAAGCATAGCAATTTTTACGGGGAGTGGCATAATCTAATGCAGCGAACTCGAAGGTCAGGTGATTTTGGTGGTGGGATAGCTCCAGAACCGGGAGGGGAGAAGCGGGATTGATGCGAACCGGCTGCCCGAATACTTTAACCCCGGTAAGGTGTACCGGGGGAACAAAAACGTTGTCGCTGATCTTCTCGGGGAAGAAGCGATTGAAACCGTTGATTCCCCCGAAGAACAACTCTCCCCGGGAACTTCGGAAACTGGCCCCGGGCGTGAAGATGTTGCTTTGTAAGCCGTCGTCGAGATCGTAGTTGCGAATGGCGCGTGTCTCCGGGTCGAACCGGGAAATTCCCTTCTGAGTGCTGAGCCAGAGGTTGCCGCGGGTGTCTTCCAAAATTCCGCAAATAACGCTGTTGGGCAGCCCGTCTCTTTCGGTGTAAGAGATGAAAGTTTCGCTCTCCGGCTCGAAACGGTTCAACCCGTTGCTGGTAGCGATCCACAACCAGCCCCGGGAGTCCCGGGAAATCGCATATACATAATCATGGCTCAGGCTGCGGGGGTCATGCAAATCGTGGCGATAGGTGCGAAACGCGCCGGTGCGGCGGTCGTAGCGGCTCAATCCCCCGTAACTGCCGATCCAGAGGCCCGCCGCGCTATCCTCGTAGAGGCATAAAATCCAGTTATGGCCGAGGCTGTCGGGATTGCCGGGATGAGCAGCGTAGCGCCGGAAATGCTTCCCCTCCGCGCCCCGGGAAACCGCGCGTGCTAATCCCCGGACCGTGCCTACCCACAACGCGCCGAAACGGTCTTCTAACAGCACCGTCACAAAATTACCGGGCAGGCTGCGGGGATCCGCGGGGTCGTGCCGGTGATGGGTGCGTGGTTGCCGGGATGAATTGCCGTTCGCGGGCAGCGCGAACAGGCCGTTGCCGCCGGTACCTACCCATAAAATCGGGGTAGGGGAGAAGCGAGAAACGCACAGGGCGGTAACGTGCTCCTCACCGGCTGAATGAGACTCCGCGGGATTCAAGGAGACGTTTTCGAACCGGGAAGTTGCAGCGGCAGGCCCGGAAAACGCTTCCCGGGAAGGCGGATGCGGCAATGCAGCCGCGGGGAGCGCCCGGTTTAGCCCCCCGGCGGTAGCGACCCACAGCGTGCCGGCAGGGTCTTGCGCAATCGCCGTGACCCGGGGATGGCTGAGGCTGGATTTATCGTACGGATGGTGGGTGTCATGGGCAAATTTGATTTTCCCCGGGGCAAAAAAATTCACTCCCCCAAAGTAGCTCCCGATCCAGATGATGCCGGCACGATCTTCGTGCAGCGCCACGATCGCGTCACCGCTCAAACTGGCGGGATGGGCGGGATCGTGCCGGTAATTCAAGAAATGCCCACGGTCGCGGTTTGCCGGCGCCAGCAGGGAAAGCCCTCCACTGGTTCCGATCCACAGTACGCCGTTTCGGTCTTCCCGTATCAGGTTGACGGCGTTGTCTGCCAGGCTGTGGGGATTGGCGGGATCATGGCGGTAGCGCCGCAACAGGGTTAGCTTCCCGGATTCATCGAAAACCATTTTGGCAAGCCCGGCCCCCGCGGTTCCGATCCAGAGCGCCCCGGAATCATCCTGGCAGATTGCCATAATATTGTCCGAAGGCAGGGACGCGGAGTCCGCCGGATTGTGCTGATAACGAAAGAACCGCTCTTTGCCCGTTCCTCGCTGGTCGAGCCGGGCCAGCCCGCGGTGGCCGGCGATCCAGAGGTTGCCGTCGCGGTCCGCATACAAGGCCCGCACCAGGTTGGAAGGAAGGCTGAGCGAATCGGCGGGATCATACACATAATGAATGAAGGAATCCGGGTAAGCGGCGTCTGATTGCGGCGTTGAAGCTGCCCCCCGCGGCAAATTTTCCGAAAGAACCAACCGGTTAAGCCCCCCGCGTTCGGTGCCGATCCACAGGGTATTGGCGCTGCTGTCCGCGGTTTCCAACAGCGCCCACACCGTATTGTGGCTCAAACCGCGCGGGTCGGAAGGATCGTGCAGGTAGCGGGCGAAGGTTTCGGTTTCAGGATTTAAACGGTTCAGCCCGCCTCCCCAGGTGCCGACCCAAAGGTTCCCGTAAGAATCTTCTATCAGGGAAATCACATCATCAAATGAAATGGAAGCGGAATCGGAAGGATTGTGCCGATATACCCGGTAAGCAACCCCGTCATATTTGATCAGGCCGTACATGCTGCCAAACCACATGAAACCGCTCCGGTCTTGCAGAATGGCATAGACCAGGTTGTGCGATATTCCATCTTCAAGCGACAGGCGCTCGAAGCGCGCCGGAAACGTTTGCGCGGGGGCATAAATGGAAATAAAAATCAGGCACAGTGTCAGAAGAGTTGCCCGGGCCATAATAATTGGAATTTTTGGAGAAGATTGATGATGGCAATATTTAATCCGGCCGGGCGCACGGGGAGCGGCCGCCTCGGGAATACGCCGTAAGCGGGTCATCCATTACCCGTGCAGGCTCTTAATGGACAGCACGCAGATGAAAAACATGATAAAAAGAAGCTTGCCCACCCGGGTACGGCTGAATAGAAACGCGCTGCCCAGAATGTAATAAAATTCGTCCATGGATGCCTCCCCTCTCGGGAACGGGAAAAAAAAATCGATCCCTGCGTGGTTATATTCTTTGACTACCGGGGTTTCTGCCGGAAGAAGCGCCGCACTTTCGGCAGAAACCCCCGCCGGAGACAGAGATACATTCCGTTAAAATAATACGAATTCGGAAGGGATAAATCTATAACCCGAACGG
>WYBG01000444.1 GCA_011526015.1 Deltaproteobacteria bacterium
ATGCCATAATTCTCGATCCGGGCGCTCATCAAAACGATATATAGCGGAATGATGATGATTTCCAATCCGAACAGCAGCACCACGTTGAACATCCATTTGCCTAACCAGACGGCGTTGGGCGGCAATATTAGCCGCAGGGTATCGGCGGTCTGCTGCTCCTCTTCCCGCACGAACACGTGCGCCAGGCCGGACATGGAGGAAAAGAACAGCACGATCCACAACAGCGGCGCTAATACCGCGCTGCTCAGGCGCACCGGCCCTAAGGAAAAACTGATCGCCGTCAGGGTGGTTACCGCGAACATCGCAATGGCGTTCAGCGCGTAGCGGGTGCGAAACTCCAGGTGCAGGTCTTTTTGAAAGACATACCAGCTCTGCTTAAGCAACGTCCACGCGCTGTGCCCCAAGCTGAATTTCCTCCGCTTCGTTGGTCGCAATGATCACGATATTTTTCCGTTTCTGTTCTTCGATAATCTCATACACCAGCTTTTTGCCCTTTTCATCGAGGTTGGCGGTAGGCTCGTCGAGGATGAGCGCCTGGGGATCGTGGTAGAGCGCCGCCACGTATTTGATGCGCTGCAACATGCCGGAGGAGTAGGTTTTTAAAGCGTCGTGCTCCCGCCCGGCCAACCCCACCCGCTCCAGCAGCTCCCGGATCTTCTCCCGGTCGATCTTCCCGTGGCGAACCCTGGCAAAGAAAGAGAGGTTTTCCCAGGCGGTCAAGTCTTTGTAGAGCTGCAAGTACGGCCCTACCAGCCCGATCCGTTCGTACACCTTCTCAACGCCGGCTTTACGATGGTCGATATAGTATTCGATGCTGCCGCGGGTGGGCGAAAGCAACCCGCAGACCATTTTTACCAGGGTGGTTTTGCCGGCCCCGTTCGGCCCGGTTATCACCAAAGAATCGGCCTCCCCCAGCTCAAAACTGATCCCCCGCAGCACCTGGCGGTGGTTGAAGCGCTTCTCTATGTTGTGGGCAATGATTCGCATAATTTCAAAAGAGATGATAGAATACCGGATTAATGGATTGTTGGATTGTTGGAGTAATGGAGTATTGGCCCTCAATCATCCATCCATCAATCCATTCATCCAACCATCCTTCACTCCCCAATCTTTTTAAGGTTGAACTTGTTGATCAAGCGGTGAATGGTGCGGCGGTCGATGCCGCAGTTTTCCGCGGTGCGGCTGATGTTCCAATCGTGTTTCTCTAATTGGTATTCCAAATATTCCCGCTCGAAATCCTCCAGCACCAGGTCTTTGGCTTCTTTGTAGGTGAGGTTATCCCAATTTTTGAGAGGCCGGGCGCCGTTCTGGACGCTCAGGTAGGCCGGCAAGTCTTTCACCCGGATTACCGGCGGGGTAGAAAGATAGTAGGTGCGCTCGATGATATTTTGCAGTTCCCGCACGTTCCCCGGCCATTCATAACATTGCATCAATTCGATGGCCGCGGGTTCCACCTCTTTGATCTCGCGATTGTATTTCCGGTTCAAATCATTCAAAAAATGGCTGATCAGCAGGGGAATATCCTCGCTGCGCTCCCGCAAGGGCGGGATGGGGATTTGGATGGTATTGATGCGGAAAAAGAAATCCTCCCGCAATTGCCCCTTTTTTACCGATTCTTCCACCTTGCGGTTGGTGGCGGTGAGCAGGCGAATATCAACCGGAATCTCCTCCTTGCCGCCGATGCGGCGGATTTTGCGATCTTCTAACATCCGCAGCAGCTTCACCTGCAAATCCTGCGGCATTTCGCAGACTTCATCCAAAAACAGCGTTCCCCCGTTGGCCAGCTCCACCAGCCCGGGTTTGGATTGAAACGCCCCGGTAAATGCGCCTTTTTCGTACCCGAATAATTCGCTCTCGAACAAGGAAGCCGGCAGCGCCCCGCAGTTGATCGGGATAAGAGGCTGGTTGCGGCGCAGGGAGTGTTTGTGGATGCTGCGCGCCACCAGTTCCTTTCCCACCCCGCTTTCCCCGGTAATCAACACGTTGGCGTTGCCGTAGGCCACCTTCTTCACCAAATCGAAAACCGCCTGCATGGGGCTGCTATTCCCTACAATGCCGGAAAATCCCAGGAACTCGGAAGGTTCATCATCTCCCACCGGGGAAATTTGTTTGAGCGCCTCTTTCACGGATTTTAAGAGCTTTTCTTTGGTAAAAGGCTTTTCGATGAAATCGAATGCCCCGTTTTTGATCGCTTCGATGCCCAGGTCCAGGGTACCGTAGCCGGTGACCATGATGACCGGAAGATAGGGATGCTCCTTTTTGACCAGCGACAATAACCGCGCCCCGTCAATTTCGGGCATTTTCAAATCGCTGATGAGCAGGGCGAAATTGTAGGGTTCTTTGAGCATTTCCAGCGCCCTGGCGGCGCCGGGGGCGGTATAAACTTTATACCCCGCGCGGGAGAGCAGCTTCTGGTAGCTGACCCGCATTTCTTCTTCGTCGTCAACGACTAAGATTTCAATCGGCTGCATCGGTCTTTCCCAACCTGTAAGTTCCCGGGTATGAGTTTCGAGTTTCGGGTTTGGAGTTTTGGCTCTCTGCCTACTGCCCCTCCCCCCTGCCCCTGCCTACTGCCCACCGCCGGAAGCGCCCAACTCGATGATAAAGGTTACGCCGCTTTGTTCCTCAACCGCCAATTCGATCTTTCCCTGGTGGTTGGCGATAATATTGCGCACGATATAAAGCCCCAGGCCGGTTCCCTTGCCGTTTTGCTTGGTGGTAAAGAAGGGAGCAAAAATACGGTCGCGATATTCGGCGGGGATTCCGGAACCGTTATCGCGAAAAACGATCCGGCAACCCCGCCCGGCGGATTCCGGGGGCTGTATCACAATGGTGATCTCCCCGCCCTCCCCGGGAACCGCGTCTAAGCTGTTGTTGATCAGGTTACAGAATACTTGTTCTAACTGGGTCGCATTCCCTTTGACGACCACCGCGCTGCCCGGGTGATCGAACCGGATCCGGCAGCGCGCCTTGTTGATACGTGGGTCCAGAATTTTGAGAGAGCGCCGGATGACCTCGGTGAGATTAGTTTCCGAAAACGTGTGCGGTAATTTGCGGGCATAGTGAAGGATGCTGCGGGTAGTATCGGCGATCTTTTCGGTCTGCTGGATGATGATATTCAAATCTTCGATGTATTTGCCGTTGCCGTTGTTATCATCCATCTCATCCTTGATGATCTCGGCGCGGGTCAAAATGATGCTGGCAGGATTGTTCACCTCGTGGGCAATCTCCGCGGCCACTTCCCCCAGGGTTACCAAACGGTCGGCCCGCTCCAGGTTCTCCTGCATAAATTGATTTTCTCTTTCCTTTGCTTCCTTTAATTTTTGAACGGTCTGGTTGAATTCCTTTGCCATGAGCGCCAATTCGTGCCGGCCGGCCATGTCGATACGAAAATTCAGATTCCCCCGCGCTAATTCCTGAAATCCTGCGATGATCTTACGCAGACGCGACTCGATCTGCCCTTCGTACAAAAAATTCAAGATAAACCACAGGATTACTACGATCAAAATCGCGCTGATGATGGTCAACCGCTTGCTGGAGAGGTACACCTGCTCCGACTGCAACAACCCCACGTGAACGTCCATCACCGCGATAATTCCCTCCCGGTCTTGATGGCAGGGCAGGCACTCCTTCTGCACGTAAATGGGGTGATGGTGCGAATAGGTAAACCCTCTTTTGACAAAGGTTTCCTGTTCTCCGCCCGAGAAGGGTTGAATATACACGTCATCCGTCAGATTGGCCATATTTTGGTGAATCTCTTCCCGGCGGGTAGAATACAGAATCTCTCCCGAGGGTTTGAAAATCCGGATCAATTGAATATTAGGCTCCAGGGTCAGCAATTCCAGGTTGCGCTGAATGGTTTCCCCGTCGTTTTGCAAAAATCCCTCGAAAATCGACTGGTACACCGCCTGGCTGGTGGTTTCGATCATATTGATGGAAAATTCCCGGTAATTCTTATCCAGCTGGTAAACCAGCAAAAAGACCGGGCCGCCCACCACTAACAGCAATACCACGGTGATCAACGCCATCAGGCGAAATTTTAAGGTGAGAAAGCCGGGGGTAAGCCTGTGTAGAATCTTTTGCAAAAAACCGTTCATACCATTCATTTTTGAAAACCGCCAATATGTACTCCATTTGCAGTAAAAAAAGAAATCATTTTTAAATTCCTTCCCGCCGCGGCGCGCCCGCCAACCGGCCAATCACGCCCCCTCCTCTTCCATAAATATTCACACTTTTAACTTTCCAAACAATGACCGCGATCAGGCAAAAATATGACTTTTATCAGGAAAATTGGAGAAATGGGTGGGAGAGGAGGGTGGGGGGAACGCAACACGTAATTCGTAAAACGTAATGCGTAAAAGAGTTTACCCTGAGCTTGTCGAAGGGTATTCCGTTTTTGTTACGCATTACGTTTTACGCTTTATGAGCCCCCCGCCCTCCCGAAAATATTGTCTTGACTCTCTGGCTTCCCGGCGTTAAGCTTAAACACTTTGTTTCACCGTTTCAGGCGATGGAACGGAGCATGGTGCGACGCCTATGAATACGACTTTTACCGAAGACATTTTAGATTCCCTTGGGGAAGGGGTTTTTACGGTTGACAAAAATTTCCGCATCACCTTTTTCAACCAGGCCGCGGAGCGGATCACCGGTTTCCGCAAGGAAGAAGTGATCGGGCAATTTTGCAAGCACGTTTTCAAATCCCACCTTTGCATCGAAAGCTGCCCCATTGCAACCGTGCTGGAGAAGCGTGAAAACCTCTTCGATATCGATTCCGCCATCCGGCATCGCAACGGCCACAAGCGCCCCATTCGCCTCAATGCCGCGGTGATCCGCAACCAGAACGGCGACGAGCCGGTGGGCGGGGTCATCTCCTTCCGCGACCTTTCCGACCTGGAAATGCTGCGGGAGCAATTGAAGCAACGAACTTCCTTCGAGGGCATGGTGGGACAGAGCAAGGCGATGCAGGAGATTTACGCCCTGGTGGAAGAAATTTTCGATTCCGACGCCAGCGTGCTCATTCAGGGAGAGTCCGGCACCGGCAAAGAGCTGGTCGCCAACGCCATCCAGGCCACCAGCCTGCGCAAAAATGCCCCGTTTGTCAAGGTGAATTGCTCCGTTTTCCCTCCCCAACTGCTGGCCAGCGAGCTATTCGGGCACGTTCGCGGGGCCTTTACCGGGGCCATCAAAGACCGGCTGGGGCGTTTTGAAATGGCCAACCATGGCACCCTTTTTCTCGACGAAGTTGCGGAAATGCCTTTGCAGATGCAGTTGCAGTTGCTGCGCGTGCTCCAGGAGGGCACCTTCGAGCGGGTGGGCGAATCCATTACCCGGAAGGTGGACGTGCGCATCATCGCTGCGACCAATGAGGACCTTCGCAAGGGTATTGCAGCGGGAAAATTCCGCGAAGATCTCTACTACCGCCTGAACGTCATTCCCATCGTGGTTCCCCCGCTGCGAACCCGCCCGGAGGATATCCGGTTGCTGATCGAACACTTCCTGAAAAAATTCTCCCTGGTTAGCAAAAAAAACATTCGGGATATTGACGACGCGGCCATGGACCTGCTGCACCAGCACACCTGGCCGGGCAACATCCGGGAGCTGGAGAACGCCCTGGAATACGCAGTGGCGCGCACCCGCGGGCCGGTAATCAAAGCCGCGGTGCTTCCCCCCTCTATTCGCCCCGCCGCCACCCCCGGCAGCCTCACCGCCCAGCCAGTCGCCGGCGGGGACGGTCATTCCGCCGATTACCGCCAAATCCGGCAGCTTCTGGAAAAACACCATTGGAACCGCAGCCTGGTGGCAAAGGAATTGGGCATTGGCAGAACCACCCTGTGGAGAAAAATGAAGGCCTACCGCTTAGACCGGGAGTAATCCCGTCTCACCCATCTCGAATTCATTCTCCATTCCCTATTCTCCATTCACTATTCTCCATTCACCATTCTCCATTCACCATTCACTATTCTCCATTCACGAGTGGCACACGGCGCAATAATCTCGTCATTATTCCGGGGCGTTTCCCGGTTTACCGGGCGGTAATCATTTCGGGTAAGTGTGCGCTTAAACGTGGTCGGAGACAAAGTCCGCGAAACCTCGTTCCCAAAGTCTCTTTGGGAACGTAATTGCACGCGAAACTCCAGTTTCGCGTACAATTACTGCGCTTTTTGTGGCCGGAAACAGAGTTTCCACGATTATTGCGTTCCAAAACAGGAGTTTTGGAACGAGTTTGGTTGCTGAGTTTTGCGCTTTCACCTCAACCACGATTAAGCGCATACTTACCTCATTTCGGAGTGTTTGAAGATATGATCCGAAAACCGGGAAGGCGGAAGTTTTTCAGTGTTTCACCCCGGGAACATATCGTTTCAGCGAGGATATGCTGTTGTTTTTCATATAATTATTCCCGGCAAACTGTCCCTACCCCCGTTTCATTGAAACAATTCGTTTCACACCTGCCCTGACTTTATTTCATTGTTTTTCTTGAACTTGATTCCTGGCAAGCCGCTTGCACTATATCGCCCGGAGGCGAACATGTTCGAGATGCTGGGAAATCAATTCTTCATGGTGCGCAATTACGGGCGGGCCGCGGAGATGCTGCAACAAGCCTCCTGGAAAGACCCGCGGAATAAACTGATTCGCCGGAAGCTGGTCATTTGCTACACCCAGACCGGGGAAGTGGAAAAGGCGCTGGAGAACTTTACCTGGCTCATCAACGAGGATTTCGACTTCATCGCTAACATCGACCCGGTGGCGGAAGACTGCCCCTGCTCCGGGCTGGTGTACGACATGGAGGAACAGATGCCCCAAAATCAGGATTCTCCCGATTTTTACCTCATCCTGGGCATGTTGTGGTTGTATTGCGACCTGGAGCGCTCGTTGGGGCATTTCCTGCGCGCCCGGCAATTGAATCCGGCGGACGAGCGGCTGAAATCCATCATTCTGCTCATCCAGTCGCGCCTGGATAAAACCG
>WYBG01000445.1 GCA_011526015.1 Deltaproteobacteria bacterium
GTTTTAGAAGTCTAAATTTTCGCCACTAAGACCCACAGACACCAAGATTTCACTAAGATTTTTGATGTTTTTTGTGGCTTCTTTGTGTCTTTGATCCTTCGTGGCAACTTCTAAAACAGCTTCTTAGAAGATTTATGGATAGATTCTGCTCCCTATATCGTATTCGCAAATGCTTGCGTTTCAGGCCGTACAAGTTTTGATACCTTGCATTATCAGATTTCCAGTGATGCTGCAATGGGACTCGCGCAAGGATTTCTTGGAGCCGGGATTGGTAATTATATTGGAACGGTCTGGAACTCACCGGACAACGATGCTACCATCAGTTTTGCCAAAGTGTTTTATCAACAATTTTTATCAGGATATACTGTAAGTCAAGCAATACTGGCAGCGCGAAACTTTTGTGCCACAGCTTACGGCGAAGAAGACCTCACCTGGGCGCGTTACGTTTTGTTTGGCGATCCTTTTACGCATATACCCATTAACCAATAGAGGGTAAAAAATGCTTTTTCAGGACAAGCAAATAGCTATTCAAAATATTCAGGATGAGCGGACTGAAAGTGTGCTGATGGCTGCTGCGGATCGCGCTGCCGGGCGGGTTCGTCCCAGTGATCTGCTCTCAGCAGTGGTAGAAAACGGGAATGCCAAGATTCTGGCAACTCTCTCCCAGGCATTAGAACCCGGTTCCACTCCGCGGGATATAAACGCGATTATTGAAGTATATAACCCGCCCCGCGATCAATCTACTCCCACGGACTTCGACGGCAGCCGCGACTGTTTTTCGGCAAAGGCGCTCAAGGCATTGGATGAATTTGATAGTGCCTTACAAAATGGTAAAGAAGGGATCAATGAGGTAGCCCTGGAGCTGCTGCTCAAATGTGTTCTCAGCAACCCCGAAGAAGATGACCGGGATTACCTGGGCATCATCAATTGGGAGCGAGGAGCGGAACTTTTTCAGGAGCACGTTGATTTGGCTGCGGAGTCCCGAACACCGCTTTTTGATGAAAACACCGCTCAAGTGCGCCCGGAAGAATTCACCGAAGACGGCTGGCAGGTACTGGGAAACGCCGCCATTCATGCTGCGGCTCTTGGGTATGACCACATCCTGCCCCCGCATTGCTTCCTGGCCCTCCTGGGCGAGACTGAAGGTGTTGCCGAGCAGCTTTTGCGTTTGCAACTCTCCCCGGAAGTGGGGCTGATGAAGGTTTCGGAGCTGGTTTCACAAACCTTCCGGATAGGAGATCGAAAAAAAGACCCGGTGCCATTAACCCGGGAAGGTATTGGCGAAGCAACCGTAGAATTACTTAACGCCGCTCAAAAGACCGCCCGCCTCTGGGGCGCTGAACAAATCGATAACACCCATATTTTCCTGGCGCTGCTGGAAAAAATACCCGGCCGCCTCGCCCAAATTTTACAGCGCAATCCCCTGGCCCTTGACCTGGAAAAACTGCAAAACCACCTGGAACAGCATCTTCGGGAAGAACGCACGGAAGTAAAGAAGGAAATTGCCTTTCGATTGCCGGAAGGGCTGCTGCCATCGGAAGATTTGACCTGGCTGGCCCGTAGCGGCAGTCTGCCCAATGCTGTGAAAATAAAGGACTATTTTGACCCGATCACCCGGGCGTTGTACCGGCGCAGCAACAACCATGTCCTGGTGACGGGGATGCGTGGCGTGGGAAAAACAACGGTGGTAAAAGAATTGGCCCGCCGGGCAGCCACCGGCGAGATTGATTTTTTGAAGCGGAAGCGATTTTTATGGATAGACTGTCATAATGTTACCCCGGCAGAGAGCAAAAACAAACTGGAAGGCATTTTTGCGCACGTTAGCGGAAGAAGCGACCTGATTTTGGTTTTAGACGGATTGGGCGCCTTGCTTCGTGCAGAATCGGGGGGGGATAACAAACCTCTTTTAAGGGCAGCATTAAAAGATGAGCAAATACAATTAATCGGGGTAATGTCGAATTGGGATTACGAAGAGCTGCTTTCCGCAGACGAACAGTTTTTGGAATCATTTACCCGGGTAAGGATTGAAGAACCGAATGAAGAAGCTGCTATTGAAATGGTCAAAATTGCCAGCGCGGGAATGGAAAATGAATACAAAGTTACTTTTGAAGAAAATATTGTTGAACGGACAGTAAGGCTTTCCGCCAATTTTATTATGAATGAACGCTTACCGATTAAAGCAATTAAAATTTTGAGGCGGGTTTGTGAGGATATTGACTACCGAAGGACCCAATTGGGAAAAACAGAGGTGATAGTTACTCGTAAAGATATTGAAAAGGTTGTATCCGAAATCAGCGGTGTGCCGGAAGGAACGATCTCTGGAACCGGGGAAAAGATCGATTTCCCGGAAGTGTTGAGCAAATCGATTATTGGCCAGGAGGCTGCTGTTAATGCTGTGGCAGAGGAATTGCGGTTGATCAAAGCGGGGTTATCAGACCCCGGCAAACCGGCATCGGTGATGCTTTTTGCCGGGTTAACCGGTGTAGGTAAATCCGAATTGGCTAAAACCATCGCTAAAATATATTCCGCTTCCAAAAGTTTACAGACTTACACAATGGGCAACTTTAGCGAACCGCACAGTATCTCCGGTATTATCGGAGTGCCCCCGGGCTACGTGGGCCATGACCAGGGCGGGCGGTTGATTAACGACATCAATTCCGATCCGTACTGCGTATTCCTTTTGGATGAAGCCGAAAAAGCCCACCCGGAGGTATGGAAACCTTTCCTGAATCTCTTTGACGAAGGATGGATCGTCGATCAGCGTGGCGTTAAGGCTTTTGCCGATCGCTCCATATTTATTTTAACCTCCAATGCCGGACAGGAGATCATCTCCCGCATGATCGGGGAGAAAAGGCGTATGGAGGAGATCATTGAAAAGGTCAAAGGCAAACTCTCTGAATTTAAGCATCCAAGCACGCAACAACCGATTTTCACCCCGGAATTCCTGGCCAGGATCAAAAAGATCATTATTTTCAAGCCATTAGACGAAGCAGCTATGGAGGGCATTTGCCGGATATTGGTTAAACAAATGCAGAAAACCTGGAAAGAGAAGCGGGAAAAGGCGGTCATCATTCCGGACAATCTGATCAATCATATTGCTAAACAAAGTCACCAGGAAAATGAAAAATCCGGCGGTAAAGAGGGCGGGCGAATCGTCCGTAAAAAAATTTCCGAACTGATCGAAGCTGCCATCCAGCAGGAAGCCAGTAAAAGAGAAGCGGAGTATAAAAACTGCACCAAAATTGAGCTTCATTTCATTTCGGAAATAGAAAGTTCCATTCCCGGAATGTCTGCCAAACCGACCATCAGCGTCACCTTTTCCGTAGAAGAGCCACCGGCGCCGGAGGAGAGCGTCAGCCAGGTTGTGGAAAAACTGGAACAATATCTCAAGCATCCTGGCGGAGATGGCTTGTCTCCCGTTGAGGTTATGTCTGAACGGTTGGCCGAATTAGAGAGAGCCATCCAACAGTGGGAAAGCAAGCATCCGGCAGCATCCGCCGAGGCGAGTTACCGGAAGGTGTTGAAGCGGTTTCACAAAACTCAAAAAAACCTGGAAACCATTTCACAGGATGCGGAGAACGAATCGCTTGCTGTTCTTGAAAAATTGCTTAAAGAAGTAACATCAGAAACAGGAGAGAAAATAGATGTGTAATACCGGCAACAGCGGCGCTGAAGTAAATATGAAATCATTGGTAGGCAAAACCCTTCGGGACAGCTATCTCCTGGAGAAATATCTTGCGGAGGGCAACTTTGGCGCGGTCTATAAAAGCCAGCAGCAGTTTTTGGGCGTTACGGTGCGGCGAGTTGCTGTAAAAATCAGCAAAACCACCGATGTTGATGTGGCAACCGCCAGGGATATTTTTGCCGATGCCTTTATGCTCGCCGAAGCTATGGACGAGATGTCCGACGCCGAGGCGCGAACCTACCTGGTACATGTCTATGACCTGGGAATTTTAAAAGATCTGAATAATCGCATGTTCGTGGTAATGGAATTTATCCAGGGAACCGATCTTGCCGCTCAATTTCGCGCTTATAATAGAGTTCCTGCGAACCTCCTATTAAAGTGGGGACAGCAGATCTGTATGGCTGTGAAAGGGCTGCATAACCTGGTGCCTCCGGTGCTGCACCGCGACCTTAAGCCGGATAATATTCTCCTGGGAATCGATCGCAGCGTGCGGGTGGTAGATTTTGGGTTGGCAGCAAAAATGATGGCCCACGGCTATGTGCCGGGAGTTGCCGGCACCACCGCTTACATGGCCCCGGAAACCATGAAAGGCGAAAGCGTTCCAGCTTCCGATGTTTATTCCATCGGCATTATTCTGTATGAAGGCTTGACCGGCAGACACCCCTTCCACCACCTGGTGCCGCCGATCAATCTGCCCGCGGGGTTATACAATGACTGGCTCTATGATCAAAAATCCAGGGTGCAACCGGAGCCGCCTTCCCGCCTGAACAATATGGTTTCGCCCGAGCTTGAAGCCGCGGTTATGCGCTGCCTGGCGTTTAACCCCGCCAAACGCTATCCTACCGCCGGGGAGTTGTTGGACGGACTGAATACCGAAAAACATGGAGAGTCGGCGGGCGTTACCGCGCTGAAAGAAGGACAGGGATTATCCGCCCTGAATGACCTAACGGGAGCGCGCCGCATCCTTGAGGAAGGGCTGTCCATTGCTTCTAACTCAAAAGAAACCCGCTTCTTCTTGCTGCGAGAGTTAGGGGCGGTGCTCGACAGGTTAGGCGAGCACGCCCTGGCAGCGAACCATTTTGTGAATGCCTGGGAACTGGCGCGCAATACAGCCGTTTTGCGTACCCGGCGAGAACGGGCAGACTTGCTAAAACAAATCATTGAATCATATCAACGTGGCGGGAATACTTTTCAGGCAACCCGTTATGAGAAACTCAGGAAAAAAGAGCTACAAATGTAAAATTAAAGAAAGTGACGGTGTTATTTGAACCCGAAAGTATCATTTTGGGGCTGGTTTAGCACGGAAGGGCGGCTTAAAAATCGCTGGGCGCAAGCCTTAACAGACAACGATCCACAACGCAGCGTTAAACGGCTGCGCGAGGTATGGCAGCACTTAAGCCAGCACCCGGAGCGTTTTGCCCACTTGTGGCTTCCTTTCCTGGACAGTTTTTTTGAAAAGCGTCGCATACATGCGCTGACTGAGAATGATTTCAACGCGGTTGAAGCCGCCGCCAGCAGGCTCGCTCGAATATCCCGGGACCAGGTTCAACCGCACGAGGTGTGGTTGCGCGTCGTACAGGCTCGGGATGCTCGGGGGGATAAATTAAAAGCAAATGCCCTTTTAAGAAAAATCTATCACTCGCCAACCGCTCCCCCGGAAGTTAAGGCGCGCTGCTGCCGGGAATTGGCAAACCGGAAAGCCCGGAGCGATGAAGATTTTGAAACGTATATTGCTTATTTACAAACCTTCAAAGATCACCGGCAGGAAACTGCAATGATCAATCTTCTTCATGAAGCTTGCAATGTGAATTTTGAGTCTGGCAATGTTTTGATCAGACGGGCTGGGCTCGTTGCCTCAAAACTTAAAAACGCCGGGATTCCTATACCAATAATAGATACCGCCCTGGGGCTTTACGAATTACAAATTTGTAATGAACCCGCTAAAGCCGCTCCATATTTCACAGCAGCGTTTAATAAAGATAGCAAAACCCCTCTTCCGCTAACCGGGTTGGTAGCTGCCTGGGTGCAGAATGGCGAGTATCACAACGCTGCTAAAATTTCCCGGGAGATTATTGATACAGCGTCCCCTGTAGTAAAAAACCTGGTCAAACTAAGTAGAACCCTCGCCTGGTTAGATAGCCGCACAGATGCGGTTGCGGCACCTTCTGACGCTAAAACCTTAGAGCAGATTAACCTCCGGCCATACGTTGGCGATATAGTGGACACTGCCATAGGAAGGCTCTATTTAATCGAAGGCAATGCCGCAAAGGCGGCGGAAATCCTGATCCCATTTGCTCAAAAACGCGCCCGGGAACCAAGATGGCGGTATTATGCAGCCTGGGCCGCCCTGTTGACGAACCAGCGAATGAAGGTATTGGAGGAGTTTACGGCATCCTTAAACGAACCGGCCCTCTGGCCGTTAGCCTGCTTGCTGATGGATATGGATCCCCTGTTAGCTCGGAATAATAATGTGCAGGCCGGTTTTCAAAAAGTAAACAGCGCTTATGCTGACGCTGTCAAAGTGCGCATTGCCCTGGCAAACTCTCAGGCGCTTCCTTCCATGAACTGGCAGCCCGGCAGCGGTACTTTGGAAGAGGACCTGGAGGCGCTGCGTATCATGTTAGGCTATGCCTTTGCCCGGCAAAAGCGGCAATTAATGAAGGAAACGCTTGCTTCTCCCTTACTGCTCCGCCTACCCCGGGCAGACCAGCTTTTGTGGAGTGGGTTGTATTTCCTGTTGGCAGGAGATAACACGCAAGGACAGGCAGCGCTGGAAAAGGCTGCGAGTTTTGGCTGGCAGCGCGCTTACCTGGTTTTGGCCGTGCATCTCTTAAATCAAAAACAAACCCGGGCCGCCCAACGATATTTGGAATTGGCCGCTTCCGCCAGAAAAGATACTAAAATAGAACTGCTGCGCGCTTATATAGACGCTTGCGAAGGTAAAGTAGGCGCAGCGGTTGAACGCCTGGAAAAGTTGCGTTCCGGCAACGATCCCAGGATTCAATATGCCCTGGGTAATATTTATCTCTTTCGCTCGGAAGAAGCCCGGGAAAAGGCGCAAGCAGACCGCCAAAACCTCTATTTGCAACAAGCCGCCGGGGCTTTCGAAGCGGCGCTCAAAAAAGGCGATAAATCACTGCCCAGCGATTGTCAATTATTGGCCCAATGCGCCCGGTTTGCCGGCGACCCGGAAGCGCATATCAAACAAATGATAGCGATGTGGTCGGCAATTGCTGGCTTAACTGCCAGCCGCCGCCCCCCGTGGGTGCTTTGGAATGCCATCCTCGCACAATTGTGGTCTGCTAATACAGCGATGGTGCCGGCTGCCTGTGAAGAAGCGTTGCATTTATTCGCAGATTTGGATGCCATTCCTGAAGCCGTATCCAGCGCAATTGCCCGGGCGGCGACAGTTGCCAGTTTTCATATTGCAAACTCCGACGAGATCGACAAGATTATTCAATTTATTCAACATTTGTCTTCCAAAAGCCCTAATGATGCTGTTCAGGCCTGTTACCGGCTTGTTACAACGGCTGCTGCCCGCCAACGGTATCTAAAAGCTTCTAAAAGTGAAAAAGGTGGGATTTGCAACTATATCGACAAACTGGCCGGTGCAGACCCGGGAAATGTGGGTATTGCGTTATTGCAAGCCAGCGTTGCTTTAAAGAATAATGAGAAAGATGCCGCCATCGCCGCTTTCTCGAACGTTCAACCCGACAACGATGCCGAACGGCAATTGTGCGCTTGTTTACAGGGCTTATTGCAGGGAGAAACAGTATCGACAGAATTGCTGCCGGAAACCGGTAGCGGAACGATACCGCAACATGATTTAGCCAACAGCCTTCTGCAAGCGGCGATTCTTTTCTCGGATGATCATCCTGAGAAGGGATATGACAGCCTGTTGAAAGCTATGAATGATCGGGCAGAAGTTGTGGCAACTATTATAGATGTCGAAAAGTTTCTCCCGGCCTTATGCGCTTATTCCGGTAATCGTGGCGCCATTCCGCTGCAACTCGTAAATAGCGTGCGCAAGTTGGTTGACAGTGTGAAAGACGAAAAACACGCTTTAACAGTTGCCCGGTGTGCCGCAGCGATTAATGAATTTGACGATGCCAACCGGTTGTGGGAGAAAGTTTTAGCAAAAGACAAGGATCCCAATAGTTTCCGCCGTGAAGAGTTTATAAAATTCTTATGTTACCAGGCTGTAAAAGATAATCAACCCGATACACTGTTAGAAACAGTTGCCAGGCTCCGGTTCGCCGCGCGAATGGCTAATCAGGTTAATCGCTAAGAAGAAATAGATCATGAAAAGTAAAGAATCGTTTAGACCAAAGAGTACGGCTGTAGTGTCAAAAGCCATTAGCACCGAAGTTATCATAGACGGTATCATTCATAGTAAAGTATTGATCGATGCCATGAGCACGCTGCCTGCCAATAAGGATTTTGTTTTTTATAATCCAGGAAATACCGAAATGTTCCGCCTGCCGCTTTATCAACAAAAACGAAAAATTGGGGAAATAATTATTCCGGTAGACACCACGCTGCCCAAGGGTACACCGATTGACTTAAACATCAATATTGATGAACATTCATTTATTACCATAAAAGTCAGAATTGGTGAAAAGACATTTGATGCCAGTCTTGAACCGCCGCCGCCCCGGCAGATGCCTACAGATAAGCAAGTGATGTCCCTGGAAAAATCCTTTCAGGAAGCTGTAACCTATCTTCCCGCCGCAAAAAAAGCACTGGCCGAGGCCCGTTATAAAAAAGCCAAAAAAAGCTTTGAGGCCACCGCCAAACGCAACGATATCGACCAGGCTGTGCATGATTTTGAGGAAATGGAAGAAATTGTGGCCAATATTTCCAGTACCGAAAGGCCGTTGCAACCGCCTAAGGAATTTTTTGATGACCTGGTGAAAGAATGCCACGAAATCAACCAGTTTACCGCCCGGGCTGCTGCAGAAGCCGGTCATCCGCACGATCACCGCGAAATTGCCAAAGCAATTGAAGCCCAGCGTATCCAGGGGGAAAGGGCTTATGCGAACAGTGATCAAAAAACCCTCTCCGACTGCATTAATATGCTGGAGAACATTCGCAATCACGTTATCGCGCTTTATCAAAAGATTGCGCAACCGCAGGATGCCCGCTCAGAAATTGACAAAGTAGGTGATTATATTCGATATATTAGTTCGGAAATAGAGAAATTTTTACTTATCACAGAAAACTTGGCTCGTGAATACTTATTTGACGAAATCAAAGAAATTCAATCCCAATTGCTTAAACTTGAAAGAAAAACTTATAAAAATATAGAAGATATATGTAAGGAGGTTTCTCAAATCAGAGTGAAATTTGAACGAGTCAAAAATATATTCATTGGAGATTGTTCGGATATTGATGAAGAACCGACAAAGGAATTTTTCTTAAAAATACATCCTAATCCCTTTCATATTCTTGAGCTATCAATCGACGCAACCAATCAAGAGATTGTTGAACGCGGGCAGGAGATAACAGATCTGGCCGATACCGAGGAACAAAGACGACAAATTCACTGGGCAATGGAACAACTTATCACCAAACCTTTAACCAGGTTGGAATTTGAAATATTCCAGATTCCCGAGGCACAATATAATGAAGTCGATTCTCAACAAATAAACGAAAATGAGCACCGACTAAAACTCCAGACCGCCACAGGTTGTTTGTTAAAACATTTATTTTCAGGAGGATGTAATATAGCTCCCAATTGTGGACGTTATCGATTCCTGACTAAAATTATTGAGCAGCGTCCAAAGCTCGCTCAGGCACTCGCGAAGGATAATAGTAATTCTGTGCAACTCGAATGGATAGAGGTATTAAGAGGATACCAGTCTGACCCTCACTTTCTTCATGGTTTGGCGGTTTTATATTGGGAACAGGCTTTGTCTTGCCAGGGGGATGGGAAGCAGAATGAGCATTATTGGCTGTTGGGCACTGCGTTGTGGGCATATTTACTCTGCAGCGACGAATTCTGGGTCTATTTCTCCCGAAAACGCCTGACAAACCGGGATACCGGGGAACGGCACGATTTGGAGAATGAGCGACAGGAGGCCTTAATGCGCGAAATATCAAGCGGTACCCTGTCCATGCAAAGTTCCTTTGGCAACCAGGCATTTGCTGTTGGCCGCTATGAAGCAGCGCAACTTCACCTTCACTGCATCGATATTTGCCGTCAGGGACAGGAGAGCATCGAAAGCACTTTGAAGAAATATTCCCTCTCCTGCCAACTCACTCCGCTGCCGAAGCACTTCTCGAAGCTGTCGGAAATGGCCGCCAATACCCTTGATGATTTCTGCCGGGGACGGCTGCAAGAAGCCCCAAAAATAGTCAATGACGCCGAGGCCATCAAACAGCTTCCCGAAGGTATTCGCAAAAATTATAAAGGCGGTATCGCCCATTTGGATTCATTGATCGAGTTAAATATTCCGGTAAGCCGGGTGCTCCAA
>WYBG01000446.1 GCA_011526015.1 Deltaproteobacteria bacterium
ACGCATAGTTTACATCAACATTTTCAGTGTTTTTACTTCTCAGCGTAGTCTTAGAATAAATAAACATTTGATTTTCTCTGTGCCCTCTGTGACTCTGTGGCAAATTTTTTGACCTGCGTAACATCAGCTTTAAGATATTATTCTGAGCACAGCGCTAAACTGAAGTTTGGCACTCCAGGCTTCCCTTTTTTATGGAATCCTATTCAACGCCTGATCGATGTCATCCCGCAAGTCTTCGAAATCTTCACAACCCACTGCAACTCGCACCAATTCATCCCTAATGCCGGATTCTTCCCGCTCTTTCTTGGGAACTGAGGCGTGGGTCATGGAGGCGGGATGTTCGATCAGCGACTCCACCCCGCCCAGGGAAACCGCTAAGGTGAATAAATGCACGTTGTTCATCACGATTTTACCGCCCTCCAGGCCGTTTTTGACCCCGAAAGAGATCATCGCCCCGAAACCGTCCATCTGCTTTTTAGCGATCTGGTGCTGGGGATGCTCCGGCAGGCCAGGATAGCTGACCCAGGTCACTTTCGGATGCTGCACCAGGAATTGGGCCAGTTTTCCGGCATTTTCCTGCGCTCTTTCTACCCGCAGCGGCAAAGTGCGAATCCCCCGCAAGACCAGCCAGGCCTGGTGGGGGTCCATGGTGCCGCCGAATAGATTGAGCACCGGTTTGATTTTGCGATACAACGATTCATTCTTCGTAACGATCATGCCCCCCACCACGTCGCTGTGCCCGTTGAGAAATTTGGTCAAACTGTGAATCACCACATCCGCTCCCAGCTCGAAGGGGCGCTGTAAATAAGGGCTGGCAAAGGTGTTATCCACCACTAAGAGCAAATCGTGCCGGCGGGCGATCTCCGCCGCGCCGCGAATATCGGTAATGCTGATGGTGGGATTGGCGGGGGTCTCGATGTAAATCATCCGGGTATCCGGCAATTGCAGCGCCTGCTCGATGTTCTTGAGGTTGGAGGTATCCACAAAAGTTGATTTTACCCCATAGCGGGAGAACTCTTTTTCCAGCACCATGCGGGTCGGCCCGTACACCGAGGCAGTGCTGACAATGTGCGCCCCCTGTTGCAGCAGCGCCAAAAACACCGTGGTGGCCGCCGCCATTCCGCTGGCCGTGCCCATACCGGCATAGCCGTTTTCCAGGGAAGCGATGCACTCTTCCAGCGCCCCGGTAGTGGGATTGCCCATGCGGGTGTAAATGTAGCCGTCTTCCGCGCCCGAAAACCGCGCTGCGCCTTCCTCCGCGCTGGGAAAGGAAAAGGTAGAGGTTTGGAAAATGGGCACCGATACTTCTCCGAAAACCGGCTTTTTTAAGCCGCCGGCGTGAATTGCTTTGGTTGCTTTGTGCAGGGAGAGGTTTTTTTCTTTCATAGTCGAGAACTCCTTTTGCTCAGGTTATTCTTGTTCTTTGTTCTTCTTCTTTGTTCTTCTTCTTTGATGGGGCATTTTTATGCCGCCGGTAAATCAACTATAAGCCAGGCGCGTTTTTTCATCCCCAAGCGTGGGCGCAATAACCTCCTGCCACTCCGCGGATTTCCAGGTTCCGAGCGCGCTATGGGTGTCATAGTAGCCCTGGGGAATGGGGTGCGTTCCCATCACCACCTCCATCCCGTATTTCGTTTTGATAAAATCGCGGAATTGGAAAAGATACGGGCAGGGCGGATAGCCTACAATGAGGCCGGTGGCAAAGTGGATCACCTGCGCGCCGTTCTTCTTCATTTCTGCGGGGGCGTATTCCACGTTACCGCCGGGGCATCCGTCACAGGAGGTATAACCGACCAATTCAACCTCGCGATCTTTATAAATACCGAACGCTCCTTCCCGGTTGCGCAGCGCCCGGAAGCATTTCCCGCCCGCGCAAGCGCGGTAGCGATTGCAAATAATGATGCCGATTTTAATGGGTTCTTTCATTTTTACACCCCTTGTTTAAGCGGATTTTTTTGAGTTTCGAAACGCCACCAGAGAAAACCGGCATTTAGCATCCCCTTCCGGATGGCGGATTTATCCAGAATCGCCCTTGCCTCCGCGACCGTAAAAGCGGATTTGAATTCCGGCTCCAGAAAGCCGATCCAGCTTCGCCGGATATCGGCAATGAATAAATGCCCGTCATCCCGGAGCACCCGTTCCAGCTCATTGAGCATTTTTACCGGATCCGTAACCAGGTGCAGCATGTTGATATTCAACACGGTAGTAAAGTGATTTTCGGGGTAGGGCAGGCTGTGGACGTCCGCTTTTTTAAATTCAACCCTGCCGGAAACGTTGGCTTTTGCGGCGCTCGACATTGCTAATTCCAATAGGGGTTCGGAGAGATCGACGCCAGCGAATTCAGCCTCCGGGAACGTTTTTGCCAAATAGATGAGCGTTTCGCCAAAACCGCAGCCGGAATCTAAAACCCGGCCTTTTTGAAACCCCCGCGTTCTTAGCTTCCGAGCGTATTCTTCCCCGAAATTTCGCGCCATTTTCAAATGTTTCTTTGCATATCGCCCGGCAAAAGCAAGATCGTTAAAAACCGGGTCGCGTTTGGGAGTACGGCGTTTCATAAACTTAAAAGGTTTTGTTAATGAAAATTATTCTCATTTAGAGTCAAAAAAATTTTACAGGTTCCCGCGGCAGGAATTGCAAATCCCATAGAACTGGATGGTATGCCCGGTAATCTGAAAATTGTGCGCGGCCGAGAGCGCCTGTTCTACTTTGTTGAGAAGCTCGATCTCCTCATCAACAAAATCATCATAATCTATGATCTGCTTGCAACCGGTACAGATCAGGTGGTGGTGATGCCCCGGCTTTTGGGGACTCTGGATCAACTCGTAGCGGCTGCGCCCGTCGCCGAAGTGGAATTTGGCGATGATCCCCATCTCCTCCAATAGCTCCAGGTTGCGGTACACCGTAGTCAATCCGATGTTCGGATACGTTTTATGAACCTCAGTATAAATTTCTTCGGCGGAGAGATGCTCGGTGGTGTTGTTCAGCACCTCCAAAATCGCCTTGCGCGGTTCGGTAATCCTCAATCCCCGCTGGCGAAAATTGCGATGCCATTCCGGGTTATTTTTTCCGTTCATACTTCTTACCTTAATGAAAATGATTTTCATTAACAATATAAAAATGGGAAGCCATAAATCAAACAAATCTTATTTTTTGGTTGCGGTTCAACCGCAGGGCGCGAAGACGCAAAGCGTGCGCCTGGAAATTCCGGTCGCTACTTCCCCAAACGCCTCCATAGCACACGGATAACGCTGATGACACGGATTTGTACAGATTTCTTCAATGAATTTTGTCAATTTATCCACGAAAATCCGTCTCATCAGTGTCATCAGCGTCCCTGTAAATTGGGCTGCCGGGCCGTTTCGGGCAGTTCCGCCTGCCGGATCGCCCGGATGCGCTCCAGCATCGGGGGATGAGAGTAGTTCAGGAACACGTAAAAGGGATGGGGAGTGAGGTTGGCGAGGTTATGGGCGGAGAGTTTTTTCAGGGCGCTGATCATGTCCTCCCGGCTGCCGGTGGTCTCCACGGCGTAGCGGTCGGCTTCGTATTCGTTTTTGCGGGAGAAGATTTGCAAGAAAATGGAGAGGATCATCTCGATGGGAGAATAGAGCATCCCGAAGAAGATCAATCCCGCGTACACCGACATTTCTTCCATATAAAACGCCTCGAACAATCCCCGGTGGCTCAGGAAGATCGAGAGCAGGTAAAAAACCGCCCCGGTGTGCAGCACCCCGATCAGCATTCCTTTCCAGATGTGTTTCTTCTTGTAGTGCCCGATTTCGTGCGCCAGCACCGCCACCAATTCGCCCACGCTCTGGCTTTCCACCAGGGTGTCGAACAGGGCGATGCGCTTGTTCTTGCCGAAACCGGTGAAAAAGGCGTTGGATTTGCTGGAGCGTTTGGAGCCGTCCATCACGAATACGTTTTTGAGCGGGAATTTGACCGAATCGGCGTAGGAGAGGATGGCGCGGCGCAGTTCCCCGTCTTCCAGAGGAGTGAATTTATTGAACAGGGGCATGATCCAGGTGGGCGCGATGAACTGCATGAACAGGGAAAACAGGATGGCGGCGATCCAGCAATAGAGCCAGGCGTAGCTGCCGGCGTATTCGAAAAAGGCCAGCACCCCGGCCAGCACCGTCCCGCCGATGATGATTCCCAGCGCCGTTCCCTTGAGAATATCCAGAATAAAGGTTTTCACGGTAGTTTTGTTGAACCCGAAACGCTCTTCGATCACAAATGTGCCGTAGATGCTGAAAGGGAGGGATAGCGCCGAGCGGGCAAAAATTAGAATCCCGGTGTAGAGCAGGCCGCTCCAAACGGGGTGCGAAACCCATCCGCGCACGATCTGGTCCAGCCAGTTGAATCCTCCCCAAAACCAGAACGCCAGGGTAATTGCCAGCCCGAAAGTGGAAGTTATAAACCCGAAGCGGGTGCGCACCCGGGTGTACTCCTGGGACTTGCGGTATTTCTCGGCGTCATAAACCCCTTCGAATTCCCCGGGCAACTCCCTGCGCAGGGCTTTCAAATTCAGGAGGTCGGTCACCAGGTCTAAGAGGAAACCAAAGAGCAGCGTTGCCAGGATGATAGCGGCGTAAAGATTCATAAAGCATTCCTTTGTCGATTCTTATAACTGATGTTATGCAGAACATTCTCGTTCCACCGGTCTCCGGTGGAACGCACTGCGCGATGCTCTGCATCGCGTCATGTTACGACTTGGCGCAGAGCGCCATCAGCGGCGCTCACCCCGACCCGTCGGGGTGAACGAGTCGTAAATGCGTAACATCAACTTATAAATCTTTTCTACTAAAGATAACCGCCAAAAGCCGTTCGGGCACGTGATTTTTTTCGGGGAAAGCATATCCATGTTGCTTGCCCGGAAAAGGCGTAAATCCCGTTTGGTTTCCGGGTGATCTCTGCATATTTTCAAGATGCAACTCCAACTTTTTTAAAGAAAGGAAAAAACCATGAAAATATTCTTGATGCCCGTGACGGCGCTGGCGCTGGTAATCCAACCGGTTTCCGCGCAGATTGAACTTCAGCAGGCCTTCCCGGCGCTCTCGTTTACCCGCCCGGTGGATTTGCAACACCCCGGCGACGGCACCAACCGCCTTTTTGTGGTGGAGCAGCGGGGAGTAATCTCGGTATTCGAAAACGATCCCGCAGCCGCTTCCAAAACCACCTTCCTGGATATTCAAGACCGGGTGGATGATTCCAGCAACGAAGAAGGGCTGTTAGGGCTGGCTTTTCATCCTGATTATGAAAATAACGGCTATTTCTACGTCAACTACACCGCCACCGGCCCCGACCGCACCCTGATTTCCCGCTTCAAGGTTTCTGCCAACGATCCCAACATGGCGGAGCCGGACAGCGAGGTGGTGATCATTACCATTCCCAAGCCCTTTTCCAACCATAACGCCGGGCAGCTCGCCTTCGGCCCCAACGACGGCTATCTCTACATCACGACGGGAGACGGGGGCAGCGGCGGCGACCCCCAGGGGAACGGGCAGAACCGCCAAACCCTGTTAGGCTCCATATTGCGTATCGATGTGAATAGCACGGCGCCGGGGTTAAACTACTCCATTCCCCCTACTAATCCATTTGTCGGCAATACCCAGGGCTACCGGGAAGAAATTTACGCCTGGGGGGTGCGCAATCCCTGGCGGATGAGCTTCGACCCGGTGACCGGCTGGCTGTGGGCGGCGGACGTGGGGCAGAACGCCTATGAAGAGATCGACATTATCGAGAACGGCAAAAATTACGGCTGGAATATCATGGAGGGGAACCATTGCTACAATCCCCCGACCGGCTGCGATACCGCCGGGCTAACCCTGCCGGTCTGGGAATATAGCCACGCCCTGGGCAATTCTGTTACCGGGGGGTACGTGTACCGCGGGCCGGGCGTGCCGGATTTGGTAGGCAAATATATTTACGCCGATTTCGGCTCCGGGCGCATCTGGGCCTTAGCGTATGACGGCGTCAACCCCGCGGTGAACAACCAGTTGCTGGACACCTCGCTGCTGATCGCCTCTTTCGGAGTGGACCAGGACATGGAGCTGTACATCTGCGCTTTCGACGGGAAGATCTACCGCTTCAAACCCACCCCAACCGGCAGTTCCGGCCAGCTCCCAACCCTGCCGGAGAAATTTGCCCTGGGGCAGAATTTTCCCAATCCCTTCAACCCGGTTACAAAAATACCTTACCGGCTCGATCAGGCCGGGAAGGTGTCCATTGCTGTTTATGACCTGAACGGCAAACTGGTAAATACGCTGCTGGACTCGATGGTATCCATGGGGCAGCATTCGGTAAACTGGGACGGCAGCGATGTCGAGGGCAAACTGCTTGCCGGGGGGATTTATTTTTATCGCCTGAAGGTGGATGATATTGTGGTGCAGACGCGGAAAATGGTGTTTTTGAAATGAGAGTTCCAGAATGATTTGGGACTGCCGCAGAATGATTTGGGATTGGTGAATGATGATTTGGGAACAGTGCGGAACGATTTGCGACTGCCGCAGAATCATTTAGGTGGTCTGCAGAACTGCTTGCTTGGGGCCGGTGAAGATTGAGTTGGGAGTGATGAAGAATGATCAAAAAAGCATAGGTTCAGTTTTACGAATGATTGCCGGCATTTGATCGTAAATTCTGCCGTTCAATTTTCTCCCGTTGCGCTTCTTGTTTTTCCCGCCCCATTGCTTGAAGAAGAAGGGAACATTGGCGGATTCGCATTGATGTTTAATGTCCAGCACCCAGGATTCTTCCATTCTCCGGGCATTTTTGCCGGACTCCCCGCCTACAATGACCCAATCGATTCCTTGCAAATCCAAATTTGTCAAGGGGCCGAGGAGGGGCTCCAGGGAGAGAAACTTAACTTTTGCCGGGGTTCGTTTCAAATGTTGGATTCTAAAAACCATATCCTGGTTCTCTACCGAAACGCCCATCCAGATATTGGAAGTCCATTTTAAAGCGGGAGCGTATTCCTCCAATAATTCCGCTCTTTTGGTGAGAACCTGGAATTGGTGCTGGGGGCATTCATTCATTACCTTAAACACTTGCTGAATGTATTCTAAGGGTATTTTCTCGTGGAAGAGATCGCTCATGCTGTTGACGAAAATAATAGAGGGTTTCCAACGGCGGGGGAGATTTAAGGCCTCCGGGTGCAGGGTAAGCTCAAAACCATTTTCATATTTTTTTACCCCCATTGATTGGAGACGCTTTGCAAACACCTCCGCATAACAAAACTTGCACCCCTGGGAAACCTTGTCGCAACCGGTAGTGGGGTTCCAGGTTTGCTCGGTCCATTCTATATGTGATTTTGCCATTTTATTCCAAAAGTTTATATCTGACTTTAATATTACCACTCAAATAGTTATAGGCAAGATAAAAAGATCGTTTTTTTGCCGGTTTATTTTTCTCTTCATCCCAAACTTCTAATTTGTTGGTACCCTGTAGTTTCTCTAAAATCTGATTGGCATGTTTCGGTAAAAAGTCGTTCTCTAAAATATGTTTGTACAGGTCATGATTGTTTTTCTGGGGAGGCTTCGATAAGAAATCGATAATAATGCCTTCTAATTCTTTCATTCTATTTATCTTCTTGACATTTTTCAAAGCATATTCATCAAACATCTCAATTTGATTTGCCTGCGATCCTTTATTGTAGTCAAAGCCCCGTCCGGTTTCCGGGTCTAACTCCCAAATCACTTCAAGAATTTTTTCGAAGCCTAAGAGGTTCGGCGATATAAAAAACAATGCATAGTAATTTGCCGGATCTCTTTGAATATAGAAGGAGGCCGAATAGAAAAACCTCATAAATGAAAAGGCTTGTTTGAGATATTTGATAAACTGAAAAACATCTATTTTGTGACCCTGGCTTATTGGATGTTCGGGAGGGAAAAATTCGTAAATAAAGTTTCTTAGTTTTTCATAGGCAGGGTTATCGTAATCCTTTATTGCGGCCTTTTTAAATCGGTACATGTGGGCGATGGGTAAGAAAAGGATTATTTCGGTTTTGTTGGTCTTTAATAAATCTTTCAAATCTTCTTTGTGAATGTCTTGATACCCATACGGGTCGATAAAAATCAAATTTCTTTCACCTCTTTTTTGTTTCCCAATTTTGATTTTTAACTGTTCAAGCATTTCTTTTGCCGCCAAAGAATTGAATTCAAGTTCACAGATGTTGTCATTTCGATTGGTTAATAGGGTTTTGACTTTATCAACATGTTGCGGATTACCATCATTGACGCTCAGCAGAATTGGTTTAATTTTCCGGCCTTTTTCTCTACATGTTTTACGATTTCGTTCAATACTCTCGAAAGCTAAAATAGGGCTACCGGCTTTGCCGTTTTTATAAATACCTGTCCCGCAGAAAACGTCGAAGATATTGATTTTGTTGATCTGATCCACTACTCCCAATATGGCAAGATATCTACTAAGGGAAGCAGATAAAATTACTTCCCGATTTTAAGATATTGGCACAGTATTTGGTACAGCTTTATAATTCCATTTTGGTAACGGCCCATCAAATATGATCGGCATATTTTCCAGGAATTGCTGG
>WYBG01000447.1 GCA_011526015.1 Deltaproteobacteria bacterium
ACCTACGACGGGTTCTATTTTCCCGATCCCAACAGCCTGAAAGGGCGCATTGCGGGGAAGGAATACCTACTCGCCTTCAACCCGGATAATAAAATTTACCTGTGGAAGAACGGGGCGGTGGAATTCCTGCTCCGCGCCGATCACCGCCTGGTCTCCGGCATCAACTTCGTTGAATTGAGGGAGGGGGAAGAGATCGACATGCAGCCTTATTATACCATGCGGGTTTTGTTGGACGGCATTTTGAGCGACCCGCAGAATTATCCCGCGGTAATGCTGCGGGGCGGGGGCCGCATTTGACCTGAACGGGTTATTGAAATCTCCCGGCAAATTTTGTAACTTCCCACCAGACTATAACATGATTCGATAATATTTCGGAACCCTGCACGGAAACGCGGCGATGGAAGCGGTAATGGATCGTTCATCAATTAAGATCAGATAGAGACTTCTTTGGTTCGAAGCGTAAAAAGAAGCGAAGTTTTTTCAGGTCTTAACCGGGAGGATTTATGAAACGCTGTTACCGAAGGCCGGTATTCCTGGCCCTGTTTAGCGTTTTACTTGCCTGCTTTTCCCTGTTCGCCAGGGAAGATCCTGCTCCGCAAAAGCCTGGCGCGGCAGCGAAATCCCCTGCCGGGTTCACGTCCTACACCTTATTGAATATCGGTAATTATTCTTACTGGCTGGCCAATGACGGTCTTTCTGCTCATCATCCGGTAACATGGGATGCCGGTGGAATTTATCCGCGGGGGACTGCGCGGGTCATTTACCGGGATGGGCTGATTTGGGGCGGATACGTGCAGGATCCCAATCCTGCCAAGCCGAAATTGCGGGCCGGGGGGCAAATGTATGGAACCGGTACCGTGCCGGGAAGAATCATCTCTCCCGGCGTGGCGCAGGACCCCAATGATCCCGCGGCGCGCATCTATCGCATCCGCCGGGATTACCAGACCGTTTCCGATGAAGAGCTGCGCCGGGATGCCGCGGAGCAGTTCTACAATGGCGACATTTCCCAGGTTACCCAGGGGGATATCGATGGCATTCGCGCCCAATATGCTGCGGATTGGAGCGAGTGGCCGGTAGAGTGGGGAGCGCCGTTTTACGATCGGAACGGAAACGGCCTTTACGAACCGGCGCAGGGAGAAACGCCGGGCCTGGCCAACGCCGACCAGGCGGCCTGGTTTGTCTGCAATGATCTGGATGAGGATCATACTTATTGGTTGTTCGGTTCTCCCCCCATCAGCCTGGAACTGCAGGTAACCGTGTGGGGATATAACCTGCCGAATTCTCCATTGGGCCAGGCGGTTTTTAAGCGTTACCGGCTGCTCAACAAATCCGGCTTTGCCATTGATTCCATGTTTATCGGGCAGTGGTCGGACCCGGATATTGGCGTGTACACCGATGATTTTGCCGGCTGCGATACCCTTTTGGATTTAGGCTATGCCTATAGCGCCTATCCGGTTGACTCTGATTTTGATCAATTCGGTCTTACCCCTTCCGCAGCGGGGTATATACTTCTCCGGGGAGCGTCGGGGCCTTCATCAAATTCCTTAAGAAACTTTGATTTTAGCAGCACCTCGAGATCGATAAATTTATCCATGACATCTTTCATTTATTTGGCCTACTCCACATTTTATCCGGAACTCGGGGAGTATGAATTAACTCTTTGGTTCTACAATTATCTTAGAGGATATCTAGGCAGTAGTAATATTGCGAATCCCCCTCCTTATATTGCCGGCGCCGGCCCTACCGCCGGGCAGCCTACCAAGTTTCCTTTAGCGGGCGATCCGGTGCTGGGGATCGGGGATGTTGACGGCCAGGGAAACAACCCTCCCCCCTCCGACCGCCGCTTCCTGATGTCTTCCGGACCCTTCACCATGCAGCCGGGAGATACCCAGGAGGTGATCGTCGCTTTTGTGGGCGGCAACCGCCTGACGGGGGACAACCTGACCTCGATTGCGGAGCTAAAAGCCAACGCCGGCCTGATCCGGCAGAGTGTTGAAAACGGTTTTCTGATTCCCCGGCCACTTCCCCCGCAAATTGATGCGCCGGATGACCAATATACCGCTTTAGCGCTGCAAATTGATTTGGGGGATTTCCCCGAAGCGACCGGCGCTTTGCTGCACTTTTCCCCGGAAACCGGCAATGAGGCAGGTTTCACCGTTCCGCTGTTCGACGACGGCGCCCACAACGACAGCCTGCCGGGGGACCGCATCTGGGGCGGGAGCATCACCGTGCCCAACCGCCAGTATCCCTTCAACGGCGACCTGGTGATTTACACCCCCGGGGGACAAATCGACTTTCCGCGCCTGTATTCCTACCTGGCCCTGCGCTGCCGGCCGGTTTTGCACAACTGGCGGGTTAGCTGGGAGAACGGCAAGCAGGATGGGCGGATCAACATCGGGGAGCGGGTGCACCTGCGCTTTGATGTGCTGAATACCGACGGCGCGAAGAATATCGACCGCCTGCAAATCCGTTTGACCAACCGCAGCGTTACCCAGCGGTTCACTTATGTGTCTTCGCATACCTTTCCCGCCGGGCAGCTTAGCAGCCGCGAGGAGCAGTATATCGTCGCGGATGCTCCCCCGGGGGGTGATTCTTTGAATATTGTCGTAAGCGTAAACTACGATTATCATACTTTCAGCGAATCCCTCGGCTTTCCGGTTAGCAAGTGGTATCCCGATACCCTACAGGGCCAGGAACTCCCGGTGAGCGGCCCGCTCATCAAAAGTGACAATATTATCCCGCTCATTGCCGACCCCACCCTGCTGACCGGCCATACTTACCGGATTACCTTTGCGGAAAGCTCCGACAGCGCCCTGGGCTGGCAGCTTACCGATCTGAACGCCGACATGGTCAAGTGGAGCAACGGGCAGATCAGCAACGCGGAAAACTATCCCCACCCGGTCATCGACGGCATCCAGTTCCGGGTAACAGAGCAGACTGCGCTCGCTCCTTTCCTCTATTTCATTGTCACCGCGAACGCCGCCGGGCCGCTGGACCCGCCGGAGATGGGAGTTCTCGCCTTCCGTAACGACGGTTTTCCTTTTTTTAACGGAAGCGACCGGCCAGACAGATCACGCCAACAGACCAATGGTACGGGCTGGGTCATTCATACCGGCAACATCAAAACGGGCAATCAACCCGATTACTCTTACCAGAATTTCCTTCAGCACGTTCTGCGGAACGATAACGCCGAGCGCCTGATTCCTTATGATTACGAAATCCGCTTTAGCGAAGCGCCGGATAACTACGCCAACTGGGCTTACACCGACCAGGAAACCCGCCCGGCGCCCTTTGAGTTGTGGAATATCGGGTTCAACACCCCCGAGGACCCCGCGGATGACTTCCGCATGATCCCCTGGATTCTTCCCAGCGAAGCGGTAGGGGATAGCTCTCTCGATCCAAACGTGTTTCAATTAGATCCCAACGACCACCCCATATCCGGCGGATCGGAGGATCCCTACACCCCCTGGTTCTATTGGCGGGAGCCTCTCGACAAAACCCCCGGCCGGGCCGGCTACGACGCCTTTGTCGCCTCCGGGGGCAGCTACGCGGATTCTTCCGCGGAGGTCATGGCGGACATGGCGCTGGTAAGCTGGAACGGCGGATTGGTAAGCCATCCGAACTTCCCGGCAAATCTAACCGCCACATTGCCGGAGCCGGGCACGGTGTTCCGCATCGTCAGCGCCAAACTGCTCACCGCCGCGGATACGTTTTACGTGCAGGCCCCCGCCGCCCGGCCGGACAGCATTCCGCCCACCACCCCGTTCCTGCTGCAAAACTATCCCAACCCTTTTAACGAGCGCACCATCATCCGCTTTTACGTGCCCGATCGGATGGAAGTGCGCCTGGAGATTTTCAACCTCTTAGGGCAGCGGGTAAAAACGCTGTTAGAGGAGAGAAAGGAAGAAGGGTATCACCTGGTTGGCTGGGACGGGCGCAGCGAGGGCGGCGAGCGGGTCGCCTCCGGATTGTATTTTTACCGTTTCAAAGCGGGCAGCTATGTGGAAACCCGCAAATTGATTCTGGTGAGATAAATATGGAGGAGTATTGAAATGAAACCGTTATGGTTTCTTTCATTCTTACTTTTAATTTCATGTGTAAAAGATCCATCGAGTATTTCGACAAAGACGAATTTACCTGAAGATGAACTATGGGGAAACATACCATTCAACAACTATTTCCACAGAACCGGCTGGTTCTCTAATCCGTCTAACTTGCCAACATTATTTGTTCTAAGAAGCAGAGAGGATGAAGAAGCTTATTTTGGATGGTATTTCCCACCATACCGCCATTATCAAGACTCTATGCTAATCGGCATTGTTTACGGTCCAAAGATTAGTGTTAGTACGAGTTTTCGCATAGATTCTCTTGTTGCAGATTCGACCACAATTCATGCTTATTCCCATCTTTATTATCCGTTAGCACAAATGGCTATTTTTTCTTATCCAAATCATTTCGTTTCATTGCCGAAGTCATCCAAAAAAGTGATATTAGAGGATGTTCAGCTAATCCATGAGCCATTGACAGGAGAAATAATTCCTTTCAGAACATTTTTCAAAGAGGACGGTATGATTCATGCTAATAGTAATGATCCGCCCAGGCTAATTGTTTTGAGAAGTAAAGCGGAGGAATTGGCATTTCTTGATACCACGCAAACCGCACCCGCATTTGTTTTTCCACAGTTTGATTACACAGATTCTATGTTGATAGGTATTAAACTACCCAACATTTATAGTTCTGGCGACCCGTACGATATTTTAATGGTTATTAGAAGAAACAATGATCTAAATGTTATTTTCCATATTTGGTTCCCCCTTGTTACAGAGCCGGATCTTGTCGCACCTGGACATTTTATTGCCTTACAAAAGATGGATATAAATGTAAGGATGACAATAGAATACTTGTGGTGAATTATGAATAACGGTACCACTAAAATTTTCAACGCTTATCTTATTGTTTTTTTAATAATATTTGCACCGATTTCCGCCCGGGAAAATCCCCGGGAGAGAGCATTCCCCAATTCCCCCTCGCCGGGGCAATTCAATGAGCACGCCGCCTTGCTGAACATCAACAATATCTCCCACTGGATTCACGATAACGGGTTGTCGGCGGTGAATCCCAATGATTGGTCCCCGGGAGTAAAATATCCCCGGGGAACCGCAACCGTGGTTTACCAGGACGGCATCATCTGGGGCGGGCTGGTGCAGGACCCCGATACCGCGCTTCCGAAGCTGCGCGTGGGGGGGCAAACCTATTACGCCGGAACGGTCGCCGGCCCCTATCCCTTTCCGAGGCCTCCGTTTCCACACCGCAATATTTACCGTATTCGCCAGGACTATCTCACCGTTTCCGATGCGGAGCTTTACCTGGATCTGGCGGGATTGTTAGAGGGTTGGGACTTTTACACCATCACCCAGAAAGATATTGACTCCCTGCGGGCGCGCTACGAAAGAGACTGGAACGAATGGCCGGTGCAATCAGGCGCGCCGTTCTACGACCTGAATCAAAACGGGGTGTACGAGCCGGAACAGGGAGAAACCCCCGGCCTGGCCAACGCCGACCAGGTGATCTGGTTCGTGTGCAACGATTCGGATCCCTATGTTACAACGAGTTTATACGGCTCCCCGCCCATCGGGTTGGAATTGCAGGGAACCATGTGGGCATACAAATCCGAGGGGGCATTGGGGCAGGCCGCCTTCAAACGCTACCGGCTGATCAATAAATCCAGCTTCACCATCGACTCCATGTTTATCGCCCAGTGGTCGGACGTGGACCTGGGAAGCTACTACAACGATTTCCTGGGCTGCGATTCCCTGCTGAATTTAGGATATTGCTACAACGGCAAACCCCTGGATGATGAATATCAAGCCTTCGGATTGCCGCCCGCGGCCATCGGTTACCTGCTGCTGCAAGGGCCGAAAGCGCCCTCTCCCGGCGATACCGCGTCCTTCAATTTCCGCAAAATTTTGGATTATGAAAACCTGCCCATGACCTCTTTCTGGGCCAAGGCCACCGGCAGCGCTATGGGCGATCCCACCCTGACAGATTATGAAGGAACTTTAGAATGGTACAACTTGCTGAACGGATACCTGCCCACGGCGGATACCGCCAATCCCATTCTTTACACGCATGGCGCCGGCCCCCATGCCGGGCTGCCCACCAAATTTCCCCTGAACGGCGACCCCCTTTCCGGGATCGGCGATATTGAGGGCGAGGGTGCAAACTCCTCCCCCGGCGACCGCCGCCTGGCGATGTGCTCCGGCCCCTTCACCATGCCGCCGGGCGAGGTGCAGGAGATCGTCATTGCCCTGATCGGCGGGATCGACCCGCAGGGGGATTATCTTTCCTCCGTGGCGGAGCTGCAGAACAACGCCCGGGAGATCAAACGGCGGTTCGACGCCGGCCTGTTCATCCCCGGGGCGGTTCATAGCGCCATCCCCATCGGCGGCAGGGTTACGGAGCTGCGCGTGCAGGCGGATTTGGGAGGGCTTTCCGAAGCGACCGGCTGCGAGATGGAATTCGTCCCCCGGGTGGGGGAGGAATCCCCCTTCACCCTAACGCTGTTCGACGACGGCGCCCATAACGACGGCGCGCCCGGCGATAACCTCTGGGGCAATACCGCGCAGGTTCCCAATAAAAAATATCCCTACCAGGGAGATTTGCGCGTTGCCGTGCCGCAAGGCTCCCAAACGCTTGCCGGCATTCTCCCCAATGTGCGCCTGCGCCCCGCCCCGCAGTTGCGCAACTGGCGGGTAGCCTGGGAAAACGGGCGGCAGGATGGCCTGGTCAATCCCAACGAAAAAGTGCACCTTGTCTTCGATATTTACAACCCGGACAGTTTGAACGCCCTGGACAGCCTCGAAGTAATCAACCCCGAGGCCGCCGCCAATTTCAACTTCCTGAAATATGCCGGCGCCATTCCCCCGGGGGCAATCAACGAATTCAACCACATGAAATTTGAATTGCTGGGACCGGCGCAGGGCGATTCCCTGCGCTTCCGCTTCCGGGTGCGCTCGGATTTCCATTCCGAAGTGCATTTTGCCGCCCTTCCGCTGCGCATGTGGCGGCCTCATGAGTTGTGGAGAGATACCCTGGAGGTGGCGGCGCTCTCCGGCTTCCCGGGCAATTTGCTGCCGGTAGTGGCGGACCCGGAACGGTTGACCGGCCACGAGTACCTGGTGGAATTCGAGGAAGATTCCGCCGCCGGGGCGATTCGCTGGCGGCTCAGCGACCTCACTGCCGGCGCTCTTCTGCTCGTTAACCAGGAGGTCGGGAGCTCCGCTAAGTTAGATTACCCGGTGGCAGACGGCATCGAATGGAAGGTCTCCTCACCGCTGCCGGGCATTGCCGGAAAAGCCCCCGGCGACGGCATTGTAGAAGTGGCCTACGCCGGCAGCCCGCTCAGCGAGGAACAATGGGATTACCAGGGAAAGCCCTTCCGGGGGAATACCGTCTGGCACAACAACAATTCCACCCGGGAGTATTACCTTAGCGCCGGGGGCGGCGGAGGCGCGCTCAATCGCCTGCTGAACTATATTCACCTTGCCGCGCCGCGGGATTTTGAAATTCGCTTTAGCGAAGTGGGCGGTTTTGCGGTTTATGGCTTTGAGAATAACCTGATCTGCTCCGCGCCATTCGAATTATGGGATATTGGCATCAATACCCCCGACGATCCATCCGACGACGTGCGCATGATCCCCTTTGTGTTCTCCCAGGCCGGGCCGCAGGCGCAATGGGGCTGGGCAACCGGCACGGATCCGGCGCGGCATTTTCACGCTTCGGATTGGATCTATTTCTTCGATCCCGCCGATCCTTCTCCCGGCAGCGCTTCTTACGACTTGTTTGCCGGGCGGTGCAGCCAGTTCGGCGGCCCCGGCGGCGTGTACGGCGGGCCGTGGGAAGAGGTTATCAACGGGTATGGCGGCCTGGCCTATCCCTTAGGGCGGGTAACGATTTGCGATTATCCTCCCAACGGCGCTCCCCCGCCGGCGGGCACGGTGATCCGTTTCGTCACCACCAAACCGGCCCGCCCCGGCGACCGTTTGAAGGTGCTCGCCCCGAAGACCCCCTTCGATCCCAACGCTCCCCTGAGCTTCGAGTTGGATCAGAACTATCCCAACCCCTTCAACGGCGAGACCCGTATCCGCTTTTATCTCTCCAAAGCTGCGGAGGTGCGATTGGATATTTTCAACCTGCTGGGGCAGCGGGTGCGCACTTTAGTGAACGGGCGGATGGATCCCGGGGAGAACCTAACAGCCTGGGACGGCCGCAGCGAAAGCGGCCAGCGGGTCAGCTCCGGGATTTATTTCTACCGCCTGCAAGGGGAAGGCCGGGCACAGGCGCGCAAGCTGGTGCTGGTGCGGTGAGGAGACGCCGTCTTACCATTGTGAAATCTTAGAGTCTCTGTTCTTGGAGGCTGAATCGTAACGATTTTTCAACACCCTCTGAGAGATTTTACTACCGTACACTTTTTTCAAATAAAACAATTTCACCGAATTTGTCATGCCCGAACGCTACCCGCTTAAAACATGCGGGCACAAGTTTAATCGGGCATCCATGAGGCCTGGCGGATATGGATTCCCGCTAAAGCTTGTCCCCGCAGGTATTAAGCGGGGAA